>CALIGI010000033.1 GCA_938021205.1 uncultured Pseudanabaenaceae cyanobacterium | reverse complement strand
GAAGGCGTCATGCTCAGCATCAACGTCCCCGCCGTAGAAACGAAAGAGATTCAAGGCACCAAAATCACCCGCCAGGGAATTCGTCACTACAACGAGACCTGGGAAAAACGCAAAGACCCTAGGGGCCGCACCTACTTTTGGCTGGCCGGAGAAGCGATCGAAGATATTGACCATGTCGATGCCCACAATCCCCACAAACCGGAGTTGCCCCCCACCGATGTACAGATGATTCAACAGAATTTCATCACCGTCACACCACTGCACTACGACTGGACTTGCTACAAGCAGGTCGCCGCCCTGCCCCAAATTGGCTTATAGAACGAGTCGTTACAAACCGTTAATCTTCTAAACTGGAGTGAACCAACCTTCGGAAGCATCATCCCTGTGACCGCCCAGACTGCCGCCATCTCCCCCCAACGCAAAACTCGCCTCAACATCGGCAATATCTGGCGCGATAGCCTCACCGTCTTCTGGGGGGACTGGCTGGATTTGCGATCGCGCATCACCCAAGTCGCCGCCTCCGGCCTCATTTCCCCCCTGATCTACATCGTCGCCTTCGGCCTGGGCCTCGGTAGCTCCATCAACGGCTCCGGCGGCATCAGCCCCGAATATCCCGACATCAGCTACCTGGAATTCATCCTCCCCGGCATGGCCGCCCTCTCCGCCATGGCCATCAGCTTTGGTGGCACCACTTTCTCCATCTGCGGCGAGCGCCTCTTCTCCAAAACATTCGAAGAGATGCTGCTCCTCCCCGTCCATCCCCTCTCCCTCCACATCGGCAAAATGATGGCAGGCATCCTACGGGGCTTGATGACCTCCGGCTCCGTTGCCCTCGTCGCCATCATCTTCACCCAACGAATCGGAAGTTTTCTCCATCCGTTGTTCTGGCTTGTCCTCATCCTCAATTGCGCCGTATTTTCAGGCGTCGGCGTGATCACCGGTCTCCGAGTCCAATCCCTAGAAAGCGTGAGTCTCTATAACAACTTTCTCATCGTCCCCATGTCCTTCCTGGGGGCTACTTTCTTTGATCCAGCTACCCTGCCGGTCATACTGAAGGGAGTAGTCTACTGTTTGCCTCTGACCTACGCCACTACAGCGCTACGTGCTGCGGCCTATCGTCCCCTGGCAGACTTTCCCTGGATTAACCTCATCGTACTGGGCGGGCTAGCCCTGCTACTTTGTGGAGCCGGTGCATACCAGTTTTCTCACCAACGCGACTAAATGGACTTCCAGCGGCTCTTTTTCACCTCAACCCAGCCCCTCGCTGCGACCGCTGTCGATTCCACCCCGAAGCAAGATAGTGCGACGGCTCCAAGTGATCAATTGGAGCTGCGTCGGGCCAAACTAGAGGATTTACCTGCGCTGGCAGACCTTCTTACTCAAAGCTTCCACGGCTCCAGCAATCAACCGTTTTGGCTCCAGGCCATCCTCCGCTTCAGCATCCAGGAAGACCTACGACAACGTCTCCAGCATTCCCCGAAAAACCAGGCCTGCTGGGTTGCCATTCACCGCCCCAAGGATAACGACAGCAGTGACTTAGCCCAACTAGTCGGCACTGTAGAACTAGGCCTGCGATCGCCCCTCACCCTAGGCTGGCCCCTCAATATCGAAACCTGGCTCTCCCCAAATAAAACCTTTCTCTACATCTCCAACCTGGCCGTAGCCTCTAGCTTCCGACGCCAGGGCATCGCCCAAAAGCTACTCCAACGCTGCGAACAAACCGCAATGACCTGGCAACATCCAGAACTCTATCTTCATGTTTTAGAGAACAATCAGGCCGCGCGAAATCTCTATCATCTTGCAGGCTTTGGCTTTAAGCGAGTGGACCCCTCGCTGGAATCAATACTGTTAAATCGTGATCGCCGTCAGCTCTGGCACAAGCCAGTCTCTACCACCCAACATTCATAGCGCCACACCACCCATCTTCCCAAACAAAAAGCCTGCACTCCCCAACCAGAAGCGCAGGCCTTTGACGATCTTTGAATCTCAACGAGCCATAGCTATCAGCCTACGCTGCATCAGAGAAAGGATTCGCATGATTCGTCGGTGCAGAAGCGGCCGCTGCCTCAACTCCCTGCTGCAAACCACCAATAGACTGGCGCATGGCATCTAGCAACTGGTGCTGTTGATTCTCAGATTCCTTCACCTGAGCCAGCTCCCCCTGCATCTCCTCAAACTGCTGCTTGAGGCCATTGACCATGTCCTGAACCGGATTCAACACAGCGCGATAGGCATCACCGCTACCGCCACTAGAGCCTAAGCCAGCCTGGAAAGAAGCATCAAAGCGATCCAACTCTTCCTTCACCGCATGCTGCTCAGCAACCTTGGCTTCAAACTGACCTTCTAAGTCACGAATCTGGGTTTCCAAACCCTGAATTTCGCCATTAACTCGATCCAGCTGTTGCTTCTGCTGGGCCGCATCAGCTTCCAACTGTGCCAAGACTGGGGCCATATCCCGCGAACCGCTATCCTCACCAGCACCACCAGAATTCCCCTGGCGACGAGACAGGATCGTTTCGTATTGGCCAAAAATCGTCTTGCGCTCATGGAGCGTACGACGCTGATCCACCATGGACTCATCCAAGATACGATAGCTGTCCTGCTCATCCGCCAATTCGGTGGTGAGGGTTAAGCTGTCAAACTCACTGGCTTCCGCCATCTTGGCTTTGAGATCTTCAATGGCCTGAAGTTGAAGCCGCAGCTCCTCTTCCTGGTCATTCACGAAATTGAAGGTGCGGTCATAGTCTTTCTTAAGACCGGCAACCTTATCCTCCAGCTCATCCAACGGCATCGCCTCTAGGCTTTCATAATCAATCTGTTTGGCAATGTCTGGATCAATCCCGCCTGCAAGGTGGGTGATCTGCTTTTGCAGTAAAGACTGAGCCTTGATTTGGCGTTGCAAAGATTCACTGAATTGCTGCTTAGAATCTAGGTCGCGGCGCAGACCTTCGATCTCAGCCTGCATCTTAGCGATCGCCGCTTGACCGTCATTCCAGCCCTGAAAATGGCCCTGCAAGGAAGCAAATTGCTCCAGCGCATTACCATTATCGCCACCGCCCTCAGACTCCGACAGCTTCCAATATTCATCCAAGGTGGACTGCTGGCCATTGATCTGATCCAACATTTGCTGAACCCGGCCTTGCAAACCATCCACCGCCACAACAGAGCCAGCCAAGCTATTGACATGGGACTCCAAAGCACTTACTTGCTCAGGGTCTAGGCTGCCGCCACTGGACTGACCTGCGAAGCTTGCCGCAGTCGCCTCAAGCTCCTGCTGCTTGGCCTCCATCTCAGCACGAAGGCGCTGGGCCTCGTCACGCATGGCATGAACTTCTTCGCGCTGCTGGTCGAGCTTGACCAGCTCTTCATCCATGCCATGGACTTGCTCTTCACGCTGCTCCACTTCCATGATGCGGCGGTTGAGTTCCTGACTTTGGTAAGTCAGCGACTCCTTCCACTGCTCAATGTCGTCATCCTTCTCCTTGAGTTTCCCCTGGAGTGAGGAGTGCGTCTTAAAAATATTGATAATGTCGCGGGTCGCACTCTGGACACGGCGCACATCATTCCCACTGAGTTCTGCCATGACCAGGGCACCGGAGCCGCGATCGCCCACCTTGTCGGTGTAGACAACATTCCCATCGCCAGAGAGTGGCTTCCAGCCCTCTTCAGCGTTCTTTTGGCAGGCCAGTAGCCGCAGCGCAGTTTTACTACCGCCCAGCAGACCACCGCTCTTTTTCTCTACTTCTGCCAGATACTGCACGCCAATATCCTCTCAAACATTATCTAAAAGAACTCAAATGGACAGCCCAGTGGGATACTCCCAGAACCGAAGCCTAGAACCACAGAAGCTCAGGACCTCTGACGCACTCCCTATAAAGGTTCCCCAATTCAGACATAACTCAACGAGCCGCTCACAATCGAAGGAGACGAACCATCAACAATGTCAAACTCATGAACCCCGAACCAAGGCTTAAGCAATCAAACCAAAGCCGAGAGAAACACAATAAAGACCTAAAGTTTTCCCCAAATGCCCCAATCATCCGCAGAAACACAGCCGCCATTGACTGACTAAGATAAGCAAACTGGCGAAATAGTTCCGAAGCCTTGGACCACAGCTCAGGAAATCTCAGCCAGCTTAGCCAACATTGCTACAAAATGGGGAGCATGTAGGTCCCTGTTCCGAATGGGAGGCTCGATTAGTCTTCGACCACAGAATATCTAATTAAAAGACGCTTGTCAGTGATTTACCCTGCAACTAGTCTGCATTAAGGGTGCTACTGCCAGAATTCCGTAGTCAGAATCTGCTATTCCGCACCGTCTCCCCCGCTGCCATGCAAGGACAACTGCACGAAATCGATCTCCCTAGCCTGCTTCGGCTAATCGAAGCGGGGCAGGCAACTGGCGAGCTTTGGATCGATGCCCATGGTTTATCGCCTTGGCAAACCAGCCCCCCAGGACCGAGCGAAGACCAGACTTGGCTATTGACTTTTATTCAGGGTCAACTGGTCCATGGCAGCCAAACGAGCGATCGCACGAACCGCCTCGAAGACAGCCTGCAAAGGCTCGAGGTTGATTTTCCGGACCCCGACTTAATTTTTCAATACTCCACAGAGCAGCATTCACCGGAATACGAGATCCTCTGGCTGCTTCTAGATCAACAAAAAATCCGCCCTGAACAGGGCTGTGCAGTCGTCCGGCAGCTCAGCGAAGAAACACTATTTGAGTTGGCAACCCGACGCCAGGGTAGCTTCCGCTTTGAACGCGGCACCCAGATCTACCCTCACTTCACAACCTTACCCGTCCGTTCACTGCTTCACCGCCTCGAACATCGCCTCCACCAGTGGCAGCGGCTCTACCCCCTCATTGCTTCGCCCAAGCAATGCCCTCTCCTGCTCGACCCGGAGGCCGTCCAAGCTCGTCTGCCCAGCCAGGCCTTTGTTGCCCTAGAGCGTTGGGCTGATGGTCAAACCTCACTGCTCCAACTGGCTCGCCGTCTCAATCGTCATCCGGCATCTGTAGCCCGAGCGCTCTATCCATACATCCAAGCCAAATTCATTCGCCTGGAAGCCCCCAAGCAACCTGCTACTCCTCAGAAAGCCTTCGGAAGGCCGAGCGACGCACCTTCAGCAACATTTCAACGGGAAGATTCTCCCCAGCGAAACAACCCCCAAATTGTCTGTATTGATTCTGAGCCCGAGGACTTAGCTCAACTAGAAGCCGCGATCGCCCAATCGGGATACCCAGTCAAAACCTTCAGCAATCCCCTAGAAGCCCTACCGGCCTTATTCGAACTCTCTCCCGAGCTAGTTATTATCCACCTAGACATGCCGGGACTCAATGGGGATGAGTTATGCAGTATGTGGCGACAAGTACCGCAATTCCGTCAGCTTCCCATCATCCTAAGTACAGAATCCCAAGACTTTATCCACCGAACCAGAGCAAAAATTGCCGGAGCGACGGATTATTTGGCGAAGCCATTAAGCGGGGATGAACTGCTTATGCTTCTGGAGAAGTATATTAGACCTGTTCCCAGCCCTAGACCGGTATTTTCTGAGGTCTGGCGGTCTGATGCTTTACAAGGCAAATTGGGGCATGATAACGGTGAAGCCAAATTTACCTCCAAAAATTAACGCTCTGATGCTCCCCCAGCGGGACTTTCAGCGCATTAGGTTAATTGGAGAGATTTCTACCATTGGCGGCTCTAGCAACGCTTCTTGTCGTTCCTACGCATCATGGTTGCTAGGGCTTGTGATTGGTGCAGTGCCAGTTGTTTCTAACCTGCCTTCCCGCAAATGTTAGCTACTCTCCAAACGGGAAAATCTCAAAGGTCCACAATGAGTACAGTCTTGGTGGTTGAAGATAGCCCTGCTCAGCGGGAGATGATTACAGACCTCCTTCGCGGCAGTGGTCTTGACGTTTCAGTCGCCACCGACGGAGTTGAGGCCCTTGAGCATATTCAAACCCATCCCCCCGACATCGTCATATTAGACATTGTCATGCCCCGTATGAA
>CALIGI010000032.1 GCA_938021205.1 uncultured Pseudanabaenaceae cyanobacterium | reverse complement strand
ATGCCAGAGCCTAACTTAATGGTCGTTTTACTGCGATTGTTAAAGGCTTTCGGAAATTACTGAATCTGTTGCTGAATATATATTGGCAGGAGATTATTTCCTGATTTCAGGGAAACCTCAAAGCAACTACAAGCTGTAAAGGCTGGGAATACCGGCTAAGCAGCAGCCTATGGGCCTGGCTAAGATCTGTTCTAACGCCAGCGCTGCTCCGTTTGAGATTGGGTTTGTCCCATCTTGAGCCTTGTACTGGATTGTAGTTGGCCTGGATTGCTGTCGTGTTTGAGCTACTAGAGGCCGATACCTTGAGCACCTTTATCATTTTTCTCTCCATTGCAGTGGGGCTGGCCGTTGGCACGGCCCTAGTACTGCTGCTTCAACTTCAGCGTCGTGCGGAAGTGATCAATAGCATGCCGTCATTTTCCAATGCGGTGGGGCAATGGGGGGTTGTGGAGGTGCCCTTTAGTTCGACTGGCCGGGGCAAGGTTCGTCTCACCCTCAAGGGCTCAACGATGGATCTGCTTGCAACCACCGATGCTGAACGTCAGCTGGAGGTGGGTGAACGGGTCTTTGTTGTTGCAGCCCAGGGCAATAGCGTGCTGGTGGTTCCAGAGGATCAAATGCAGTCTTCTTAATTGGAAGTTTTGTTGCTTTCCAGCTGTTCTTTCCTTTGAAAGCAAGTTGGAAAGCCAGCCGAGTTAGTCGTTGTAGGAATATCTATGCTTGAAAATCTTCATCAGCTCCAGCAAGCCGTCCATGGGGGCCAGGTCTCTCAGCTGTTGCAGTCCATGGGACATCTTAAGTCTGTCCAGGCTGCCATGCCCAAGGCGAGCGACGCAGTCCATGGGGTGGCCCAGCATTTAGTCCATGGCACGACCACCCACAGCGCTGCGACCCATAAGGTGGTGCAGATTTCGAACCAGAGCATCGCTACAAACTCTGTTCCAGGTCAATCCTCTACGGAGTCTATTCAGCTGGCCCAGGCCGATTCTCAGTCCCAGGTAGGTGAAGCTAATGCGGGGGGGACGGTCTTAATCTTGACGCCGCTATTGTTGGCCATCGGTGGCACAGCGCTGGCCTATTGGTTTGTGAAGTCCTTCCTTTGTATTTGTAAGCCCAATGAGGTCTTAGTAATCTCGGGTCGTAAGTGGCGCAATGAGGATGGCCAGGAAGTGGGCTATCGCGTTTTGGCTGGGGGCCGAGCAATTCGCATTCCAATTTTGGAAACGATTGATCGCCTGAATGTGAACACCATGCCGGTGCAGGTGGAGATTCGTAATGCCTATGCCAAAGGTGGGACGCCCCTAGATATTCAAGCGATCGCCAATATCAAGGTGTCCAGTCGGCCCAATATTGTGGGCAATGCGATCGAACGTTTCCTGGGCAGCAAGCGAGACGAAATTTCCCGCGTCGCTCGGGAGACCCTGGAAGGTAATTTGCGCGGCGTGGTGGCTACGCTGACACCGGAGCAGGTAAATGAAGACCGCTTGGAATTTGTGGAACGGATTTCAGCAGATGTGAGCCGTGATTTGGAAAAGCTGGGGCTGGAAATTGATACGTTCAAAATCCAAAATGTCTCCGATGAAGTGGACTATTTGAGTTCCTTAGGTCGCCGTCGCATTGCCGCAATTTTGCGAGATGCCGAGATTGCGGAGTCTGATGCGATCGGTGAAGCGGACCGCATTGAAGCCCAGTGTGACCAGGAATCGGAAGTAGCCAAGGCCCAGGACCGCATCGCCATCCTGGAGAAGGAGAACGAGCTGCGGGAAATGCGCGCCAAGCTGGAGCAAACCGCAAAATCTGAAGAGGAAGTCACTGAGGCTGCGGCTCGGGAGCGTCGGGCCAAGTTTGAGCAGACCTTGCAAACCGTGCGTGCTGAATTGGAGCGTTTGCGCCTCCAGGCCGATGAGATTTTGCCAGCGGAGGCTCGTCAACAGGCCCAGGAAATCAATGCCCGAGGCAATGCAGCTTCTTTCAAAGAGAATGCCAAAGCCGAAGCCATGGCCAACGAAATGATGGGCCAGGTTTGGCAGAACATCGGCAGTGATGCGCCGGAGCTGATGGTGATTCAGCAGTTGGAGATGATTCTCAAGGAAGCGGTGAAGATTCCTAGCCGTTTGCATCTGGACAATATCAGCGTGGTGGATAGCGGCGATGGTCGCTCCTTGGCCAATTTGGTCAATCTCTATCCCGACATTATGGCGAAGTATCTGGAGAGCGTGAATCAGACCCTGGGTATTGACGTGTTGGGCATGTTGAACAATCCCGAGATGCGGACGCTGACGCCGTCGTTAGTGGATGTTGGAGCAACTGATTCTGGTGCGGCTCGCTCGGAAGTTTCCTCTTCGGCGGCAGTTGCGGTTGCGGAACCTGAGCGTTCTGATGTGGCGATGCCCGATGCGACGACTTTGGATGCTCAGCCAACTGATGAGGATGAGCCGGAGGCTTAGGGAAGGCAGCCTCTCCCTAAATCCCTCTCCTGAAGGAGGGGGACTTTGAATCAAGAGTCGAAACCAACAGCATAGACTTTTGCTTGGATGGTTCGGTCCCCCTTCTCCTAAAAGAGAAGGGGTTAGGGGATGAGGAGGCTGTTGCACTGAATGAATCAGCGCAGTCAAACGTTTTGATTTACGAACATTGTTTCTTGGATTTGAATCATGGTTTTACCTCTAATTGCTGTTGCAGTGGGTGCAGGTGTCGGTGGCGCAGCTTTTGCGATTAAGAATCTCTATCATGTCTGTCAGCCTAATGAGATTTTGATCTTTGCAGGGAGTCGTCAGCCGGTGAATGGCCGTAACGACACGGTGGGATATCGCCTAGGGAAAGGGGGCAGCAGTATTCAGATTCCGCTGCTGGAAGAGACTTACCGTATGAACCTCAAGAATATGATTATTGAGTTGAAGGTTCAAAATGCCTATTCCAAGGGTGGTATTCCGCTGAATGTGGAAGGTGTGGCCAACATCAAGATTTCTGGTGAGGAACCAACGATTCACAATGCGATCGAGCGACTGTTGGGCAAGAAGCAGAAGGAAATTGAGCAGCTGGCACGGGAAACCCTGGAGGGCAATCTGCGGGGTGTCCTGGCGAGTCTGACGCCGGAACAGGTTAATGAGGATAAGGTGGCCTTTGCCCATAGCCTCTTGGATGAGGCCGAGGACGATCTCGAAAAGCTAGGTATCATCCTGGACAGTTTGCAGATTCAGAATATTTCTGATGAGGTGCGCTATCTGGATTCCATTGGCCGGAAGCAGCAGGCGGAGATGGTGCGGGATGCTCGCATTGCTGAAGTTCAGGCGCGATCGCAATCGGCCATCCGCTCCTCCGAAAACGAACGCAAAACCATGCTGCGCCGCATTGAGCGGGACGTCGCCACGGCCCAGGCGGAAGCTGATGAGCGAGTGCGGGATGCCCAAACCAAGCGCGTGGCTCTCGTGGCTGAGGCGGAATCGGATGTGGGCACCGAGATTGCGAGAACCCAAGCTGACGTGGCGGTGCAAAAGGAGCGCATTAAGCAGGTGGAGCAGCAGCTTCAGGCTGACGTTGTTGCTCCGGCAGAGTCACAATGCCAGCAGTCCATTGCCCTAGCCAAGGGTAATGCGGCCCAAATCATTGAGGAAGGTCGTGCCCAGGCGGAAGGCTTGGAGCAGTTGGCGAAGTCTTGGAAGGCTGCGGGTCCCAATGCGAAGGAAGTCTTCTTGTTTCCCAAGCTGGATGTGTTGTTGAAGGCGATTTCCGCTGGTTTCCCTGATGTGGATGTCCAGAATGTGACGGTGATCGATAGCTCCCAAAGCAGCAATGGCATTTTGCAGAATGCTAGTTTGATTGAGCAGTTGCGGCAGGCGACGGGGATTGATGTGACGGATTTGGTTAATCGTTTTGGAGGGGGGACGGAGAAGGCGATCGATGTGGCTGCGCAGAAAGACGATGTTTAGTTGATTGAAATGGCTTGCTCAACCTTCCAAGCAAGCCATTTCAATATATGTTCATTTCTTCACACAAATAAACATCATGATCGACGAAGCGTAATCGATAAGGTCTTGTAAATATCTATTGTTGGACGATCTGTCAGAGCTGATAGATAATTCGATACGTATTGTTTTGCTAGAGGCGACGGTCGGCAAGCAATATCCCCATGAAGAACTCTTGGAGGCTGAGTCTAACGAAGTAATCCGGAACCTTATAAGGATTAGTCGACCAATCGATCACTACAGTGGGGATCGTAAATTTGAGCTTTACTGGGACAGCTACATTGCTTACAGCATCGTAGATGAGGCTTACTCAAATGGAGAGGAAGATGTTCCAGATATGCCCAACTCGTTATTTATGGAATTTGAGAAATCAAATTATCTTGATTATCTAGCCAAGGCCACTTTTGCAACATCTGAATATCCTGGGCCATATAGACACTGGGCGATTTACTGCCTAAATCACACTATAAATGTAGCCTCGCAATATAAACCAGTCACTAGAGTCATTGGATGATGCCTAACCTGCCGTATAATTGGTGCTTGACCGTCTCTTTCCTTCGCTACCGTTACGGTCAGTCGCCGCCAAGCAGCGAACATCTTCTTGTTCGAAAATAAGCAATGCGAATACGAGCAGAAATTAGTTCAGATAAAGACAGAATTCATTGCATTTATGGGTCTGCCTTCTCTACGGAAGAAAGAGAGCTTGTCGCAAACCTTGCTGTCAACTTACTCCTAGAAGAAACGAAACCCAAAACTCTCTCATTTGTTGCTGAAACCGAGTACAGAATCACTGGCCATATCGCCTTCAGCCCCATAACCCTTAACGACAACAATTACAAAGGCTACATCCTGGCCCCCCTCGCCGTAGTCCCCACCCATCAAAAGCAAGGTATCGGCTCACAGCTCGTCCAGCACGGCATCCAGCAGCTCTCTCAAGTGGGCATCGATATCCTGCTGGTCTATGGCGACCCCAAATACTACAGCCGCTTCGGCTTCAGCGAAGAAACGGCCAAAAACTACATTCCCCCTTACAAACTGCAATATCCCTTTGGCTGGCAAGGACTGATGTTGAGCGATCGCCCTCCTGCAAAATCACCCGTCCAAATCACCTGCGTTCCCGCCTTGCACGACCCAGCATTATGGTGAGTCGTCTGGCAACAGCAAATTCTAGAGCTAAAGATAGGTGATGCTTCATAACCCTTCTAAACTAGAGATCTGTAGCTGACAAATAGATCTTATGCAATGTGGAGAGTAAAAAAGAAAGAAGGAATTGGGAGGAATACTGTTGTTACTACAATTTAAGTCTCTTTATTTAAGACTATTACATTTCCCTGAGAAGGCGATCGCTCTAGCAGATTGGTTTTTGGGCATTTCTATTACGCTTCTTCTAAGCACTATTGTCGTTCGAACAATCCCAATTTTTGTTTCAACTTTAGATGCAACCCTCTCAGATGCTTCAACATCCACAGCCAGAACTCCACTCAGTTTCTATCCAAAATTTCGCTCTCTCATTCCCCTATTCGAACAGTGCCTTAAGCTGACATGCTATATCGGAACTGCAGGCTTGATCTGTCAATACTCTGCTCCAGTCAAGTGGCTTTCCCCATATACAAAGCAAGTCATAGGGATCATAGTTGTCTACTTCTTGAGTCAAGTTGCAGTTGAACTTAGCCGACTGATTGTTGATCAATGGGGCACGACTCGAAGTAGCCAGCTTGGCATCTGTGAAGTTGAGCAACAAAGATGGAAAACTCTTGCTCCACTCTTCAAAAACTGCTTCAAATATTTGATCTATTTTGGGTCTGTTGTCTGTATTTTGGGTCTGTTTGAAGTGAGTATTCTCCTCATTCTATCCAGCTTTAGTATCCTTGGAGCAGCTTTTAGTTTGGGTGCTCAAAACTTAGTACAGGATGCTATCTCAGGTCTCATTATCTTGTTCGACAACACTTATGCCGTAGGAGACTATATCAAAGTCGGTCGTTTGGAAGAACGCTCTATCGAAGGTCTCGTTGAAACAATTGAACTTCGTACAACCCATATTCGGCATCCTAATGGTCAATTGCAGCTCGTACGCAATAGTACGGTTGGCTCAGTGGTGAACTACTCTAAACAATACGCCTATGCCACAGTCAATGTAACCCTAGACCCCCAGGGAAATCTAGAGAACATCTATACGCTGATTGAAGAGGTTGGGAGATCGCTAAAACAGCAATATCCTGAGTCCGTTATGGAAGCTAGCCAAGTTGACGGACTGGAGAGTATCAGCATGCATGCAGTTGTCATTCGCACCACTACGAAGGTTTATCCCGGCCAGCATCAATACACTCAGCGCTTGCTACGCCAACGCCTGAAAGAGCGTTTTGAGTTACTTAACCAAGAGCAACAAGCCAAGAAGTATGCAGTGCACTTAAGTGAAGATGGTATAAAATCATTGTCCATGGCCGAACAGCCTCTGAGGCATCGACAGACTAACGAGACAGAACAGAGCGTAGGTTACTCAAGCCAACCATCTGATTCATCTATTTTTGATTCAGTCATGCAAGGACAAGCGAATCCAAAAATGAAGAGACAGGCATTGCGCAGTCGCTTAAAACTAGACTCTTTAATCCAACGTGTTTGGCATCTTCTTAAACTGCCAAGAAAATAGTAAAAAGATTGAGCAATATAGTTTCCTATAAAAAAACAAGATAAGTAATGTGAATTACTAACAAAAACTTTTATACTCTGTCAATAATTACGAGATTTTACTTAGATTCACCTGCTTCGGCTTAAAATCAATTATTAGAGGAAGGATAATAAATTAAATTAGACTTCCTTCTCTTGTTAGGTTACAAGTTCCATCAAGCTTGTAACTTTTGCTACCTTCTTTATGTCCAAGGCTACAGCAGAAGAGCTGTACTAGTTAACTCCTGTTTAGATTCTTATGCTCAACGATATTATTCTTACAGCAGCAGAAATAGGGGGCTTAGCCATTATCTTTCTGCTTCTTTACCTCTCCATGGATATTGCTCTCTCTACACTGTTTTCGTCAAAGTTAAAGCGTGAAAATAGTTGGATTTCCTGGTATCGCTCCCAGAGTAGGTTGACTTTGTTTTTGTGCTTTTTGCTCACTAGCTTCTCCCTAATATTATTCAATGGCTATCTACTTTACCAAGGTACAAATGTCGTTCAGTTTCAGCTAGAGCAATTTCGCGCAATTCCGCCACATTTTTGGAACAATATTACAGTCGCGACTGCAAAATGCTTGCTACTGATTGGTCTGACTCAACTAACCCTCAGACTTTTCGTTCAACGCCTGATTCGTCGCCTCAGTCTATTTGCACAAAATTTTGATCAGATTGAAGCAAATGATGAGAGCATCAATCAGTTTTTTCGATTTCTTGCTCGTGTTACGACCCTGGGTTTCTGGATCCTTATTACTGTATTGTCTTTAAGAATCTTTAGATTCCCTGCTGAAGTACTGAGCTTCTCAAATTGGGCTTTGGCAACGTACTGGCTGACTGTCTTAAGTATGGTCATCATAAGAACGATTCCCATTGTAGTAGATACATTAGATGCTCTAAGCCTGAGCATGGTGAAATACAATGGCATACTCAGAATTTATCAGCAAATTAGATACTTGCTGCCAATCTTCAAACGATGCTTAGAGCTCATTCTCTATGCGGGGACTGCAGGACTTGTTATTCAAAACTCTTCTCTGATCAAGGGACTTGCTCCATTTGCAAATAAGGCAATTGGTTTAATTATAATTTATTTTTTGGCTCGATTGGCGATCGCTACTCTTAGAGTCGTTATAGATGAAGTCTTCAAGCGTGGCAAAGACTTATCAGATATGGAAATGCAACGGCGTCTCACAATTGCGCCACTGCTTAAGAACTTTTCAGAATATGTAGTCTATCTTGCAAGCTTGGTGGGGATGCTAGGTATACTGGGTATTGATCCAACCCCAATTTTGGCTGGCGCTGGAATATTAGGTCTTGCAATCGGTTTCGGAGCACAAAACTTAGTGGAGGATATTGTCTCAGGACTTTTTATTCTATTCGAAAATTATTACTTAGTCGGTGATTATGTTGCTGCAGGGCGAATGGAAGAAAGACCTGTTGAGGGAGTCGTAGAAGCCATCGAACTGCGAACCACTCGCCTTAGACACCCAGATGGTCAAGTTCAAATTATTCGAAATGGTGAGATTGGTTCGGTTGTCAATTACTCTAAGCAATATACCTATGCCACTGTTGATATTCCTCTAGCTTATGAAGAGAAGCTAGAAGCTGTTTATCCAATTATTGAAAATGTAGGAGAACAACTAAAGTTAGAGCATCAGGAACTCATCCTTGAGCCAACCCAAATTGAAGGCTTAGAGTCTTTAGGTAAAAATCTGGTTTTGGTAAGAACTGTAACGAAAGTCAAGCCAGGACAGCACTTGCATGTACAGCGTATCATTCGGAAAATGCTGAAAGATATTTTTGATCGAGAGGGTATCGAGCTTGCTGATTATGATATAGCCCCTCTAGAATCATAGTCTGGATAACGCTGGTAAAACCCTATTTTCACCATCAGCGCATTTTAAACCTAACGCTTAGTTCATGAAAAACTTTTTCAACCGTTTTACTTCACCATTTTTACTAGCCCTACTGTGGACTCTTCTAGTTCGAATCCCTGCGATAGCACAGGATGTGGCTGAAGAAGCTGCGGAGACAGGGGTTCCTATTGTTCCTGACTTAGATCCTCAACTGATAGAAAGTGCTGATCAAGTTGCAGACATTGTTGACAGAATTGGCTTGGGAAATATTCCCTTTGCTGCATTTCTGATTGCCCTCGCAGGCACATTTATCATTATTTTTTTGGCCTACTTTGTTCTTTTTAGCATTCTCAGGAGCATCTTTCGAAATTTCAAATCTGATCTGCCTCTCGTCGCTTTAGGGGCATCTCGATTACCTGCGACCTGGGTACTCTTGGCCTTAGGTTCTCTTCTTTCATTTCATACGTTGCCGAACCACTGGGATGAGAATATTTTTATCCAGTTCATTGGAAAGTTGATCACAGCAGCAGCTGTCATGACGCTCTTCCACTGGATAGTTCAGATTCTGATGAAGGTTGTTCTTTATGCCATTAAGCAGTATGCAGATGACACTGAAGCCGTTTGGGATGAAGTACTGATTCCATTTCTTGAAGCGATCGCACCAACAGCAATCTATTTAGCAGGAGCTTCTATTGCACTGCAAGCTGTGGGCATTGATTTGACAGGATTGTGGGTCACATTTGGTGGTGCAGCTTTTGTTTTGGGATTTGCCATCAAAGACATCCTGGCTGACTTTTTTAGTGGTTTAGTTTTGCTAATTGATACACCCTTTAGATTCGGAGATGTAATTCTATTCGGTGATGATCGTGCCATCATTCAAAAAATTGGTTTGCGTACAACTAAGCTCTACTTGATTGATACGCACTCAAGCGTCTACATCCCTAATAGCTCTATGCAAACTCAGAATGTAGTTAACCTGAGTCGCCCTACTGAGCACTATTACTACACAATCAAGATTTCGCTTCCAACCGATGTTGATCCCCAGCGCGCTTCAAGCTTAATTAAAGATGTCGTGATGGCTCATCCGGATACTTTAGGAGAAAACAATCATAAATTGGAGATGATGGATCGGTATTTTGGTTTTTCTGGACCGCAAACTAATGCAGGAGAGAAGCTAGAAACAGGTCGAATTCGAGTTTCAATTGAAGGATCTTTAAACCATATCTTGAGTCGTATTGAAGATGATGCAGAAACATTGCGGTACAAGATTGAGGATTTGGAGCAAGGCGGGTTAGACAAGAATGAAATCGAAGTAATTAAAACTGATTTCATCAATATTTGTACACTGATTGGTTTATCAACTCAAATACAATCTGGTGGATTTAGAGGAGAGCGCTCAGTTCTTGAGGAAGATGGTACACTTTCTGATTCCCTGATTCAGAGTGTCCGTGCCTGGTATCAGGCTTGGCTCAAAGATCCTGATCTGGTCAGAGAAGACCGAGACAATCTTCCATCTATTTGGGAGCAGAAAATCAACATGCTCAAGCGAAGACTCAATCGATACTATGCCATTCTTCTTAGTCCAGAAGGTGAAGAGACTCGATTAGATAATTATCTGAAAGAAATTGAAGTTTGGCTACGTGATGACTTCAAGACTTCTCGAAACGAATGGCAGAATCCAAAGGTTTGGTTTGATCAAGACTATACGGTCAAGTTCTACATAGATGACGTTGCGCTAGAGCATGGTCAACGAGGCGATCGCATCAAAAGTGAAGTTCGTCGCGAAATCATTTGGCATCTGCGTAAGTCTTATCTGCTGCATTAATAAGAGCTTAAATAGCTTTTTCCAGCCATTCTCTAATGGCTGAAGCAAATCAGGAAAAGTCTCTTCTCTAACAGAATTGTAATTATGTTGACATCATTTTGGACTCTACTCACTCAGGTAAGCGCTGTAGAAGAAGCTACTCCACCTCCGACTCCACCTGACATATCAACGAAAGTGGTAGAAGGAGGTGAGCAGGCAGCAGAACTGCTCACAGAACAGGCAACGGCCCCCATCAAAGAGACAGCCAATCAGCTCAGCTTGGATAACATCGCAATTTCATCTGACACGTTGGACTTCAGTCACGCTGCCTTTGCACCTTCACTGCTTGCACTTTCAGCGACAGTTGGTTGTTGTGTCGCATTCTACTATCTAGTTTTCACCTTATTAAGGAATATTTTTCGACAGTTCAGGTCTGATTTGCCATTGGTTACGTTAGGTACTTCCCGACTTCCCCTAACGCTCGTCATCCTGTTTCTCGGATTGAATATTTCCTTCCGATTACTGCCAGATCACCTGGATGAAAACATTGTTATCCAGATTTTTGAAAAGCTTTTGCTTGCTCTAGCAGTTCTATCTATTGTTCATCTGATCACTCAAATCTTTTTGAAGGTTGTGATCTATGCTTTGAAGCAGTTCACAGCAGAAACAGAAGCCGCTTGGGATGATGTACTGATTCCTTTCTTCGAAAGTGCAGGCCCTATTATACTTTATGTGGGAGGAGCCTTCCTTGCCCTTCAAGTCGTTGGCATTGACCTAACAGGATTATGGGTTGCTTTCGGCGGGGTCACATTTGTTCTTGGTTTTGCTGTTAAGGATATCCTTGCTAATTTTTTTAGTGGGCTTGTTTTGCTGATTGACACTCCCTTCCGCTTTGGTGATGTCATTATGCATGGAGGTGAGCGAGCAATTGTTCGAGCAATTGGACTACGCACTACTAAGCTCTACTTGATTGATAGCCATTGTGAGGTTTTTGTTCCTAATGGTTCAATGCAAAATGCGGACATTGTTAACCTCAGTCGTCCAACTCCCCATTACTACTATACGGTTAGCCTTTCATTACCCACTGAAGTGAATCCTCAGCTTGCTTCTAAGCTAATGAAGGAGGTTGTTTTAGCACATCCAGATACGCTGGGCGAAATTAATCATAAGCTGGACGTGACCGAGCAATACTTCGGTTATTCTGGTTTACAAGATGGAGCAGAAGAAAAGCGAGATGCAGGTCAAATCCGGTTACTAAAAGAGCAAATTGTAAACGAAAAGCTCTCAGAAGTTGAGTCTCAAACTGGCCTTTTGAAGACTAAAATAAAAGAATTAGAAGAAGGTGGCCTTGATGATGATGAGCTTGAGTCTATTAAGTATGACTTTATGAATCTCTGCCAATTAATTGGCCTTACACCTCAGAAAAAGATAGGAGGACTACGAGGTGAACGTCTGGTTCTAGAAGAGTATGAAAACGAATCCTCTGCACAAGATTCCATGATTAATGCTGTTCGTACGTGGTATAACTCCTGGTTAAAAGATCCAGATCTTGTTCAAGAAGATAGGGAGTTACTTCCCCAAGATTGGGAACAGAAAATTGGTCTCTTGAAAAAGAAACTGAGTCGTTTTTACGCTGCCATTCTTAAGCCTGAGGGTCAAGAGACCCGATTGGACGATTACATCGAAGAGGTTGAGTTTTGGTTGCGTGACAGCTTCAAGAGTTCGCGGAATGAGTGGCAAGATCCCAAGGTTTGGATTTCTGATGACTATACTGTGAGATTCTATATCGATGATATTACGCTGGAACATGGTCAGCGAGGACTACGAATTCAAAGTGAAATTCATCGAGAATTAATTTGGCACTTGCGTCAAACTTATCTACTTCGATAAAGGTATTTGGTACCATCACGCAAGATTCGATGTCCAGATTTTCCTCAGACATTACTGCTAACTGAATCGTGAGAAGATAGCCCCTCAGCATTTCTAAGTTGGTGAATATAAAGGTTGGCCTTCTAGGAACCGATTTTGGCGAGGGGCTTTAGAGAGCCAATATCAGTGTGATATTTGAATATCTGTAACAGGACCTAATAGGGATATTACGGAAATCTTTAATACCTTTATTGTCCTTGCATAGATTATAGCTTCTCTCAGTTTGGGATGGATTATGACACATTGGCCAAATAGTAATTCATTAGATGCCATTGTTACTGCTGAAGGAGTGATACTTGTGTTAGCTTTTCTCTGTCTCAGATCGGAGAAACGAGTCAAGCCATTAATCTTAACAGTTATTCCCATTTGATTTAATATCAAATGGATAAGAGATCACTTAAACTTCTTTAGCAGGAAAAGTCAATTTCCTTGTAGATATATGACTCGAAAAACATTCCAAAAACTTCAAGTCAGGGATTGTCAGCATCCCCTAGATCGTAAGGCATTGCTCGCATTAGAGAAAACCCCTGGGCTTTCTCTGCTTCTAAAAAAAATTAACGAGTATGGAGTGGATCGCCTACTCAGGCTTCAAACGCGGGGAAGTGAATTTAGGGTAACATCTAAAAATTTTCCCAAGCTTTATCATGCTTTTTGTGAAGCTGCCCATATTCTTGGGATAACCTCCTTACCAGATTTATATTTATTTCGAGGAAATGGACATACTGACAGCTATGCAATTGGTGTGGAAAAGCCACTTGTCAGTGTTAATTTGGAAGTTATGGAGTGGTTTTCTGAGGAAGAGTTAGTCTTTTTTCTGTCGACAGAGCTGGCACGTATTTGTGGAGACTATCTTAAATATCAGCAAATGGCATCTGTTATGCCTTTGCTTAAAGGAGTAATTACTAGTACAACCCTCGGCTTAGGAGGTTTAGCTGCAAATGGGGTTGAAGTTGCTCTCTATAACTGGATTATTATGTCCAAGTTCACCGCAGATCGTGTTGGACTGCTGACTTGTCAGGATGAGAATGTTGCTATTACTGCCTTGATGAAACATGGAGGTCTGCCAAAGGAATATTTGAACCCACCCGTCATACAAGAATTTTGTGAACAAGCTCGTGAGTTTAATATTAATGAGCTAGATCGATTAGACAAAGTAGCTAGGATCTTCAGCTTTATGGAATATCGCTACCCCTGGGCGACAATGCGAGCATCTGAACTACTCAAATGGATTGATGACGGTTCCTATGAGCAGTGGATGCAGTGGGGAGAGTTCCAACCCTTGCCAACTCTAATGCCAGCCCATGACAATAGACCAAGACATTGAAAAGATTATTGAATCTTTTAATCCAGGTACTTATACTCCACCTCAACAATCTTCTGCCCTCCAACCTATTTCAGGATCTAAGAGGCTGTGGAATGTCTTAGATAAGCAGGCAGGTGCCTCTTTTTATCAAGCGTTATTATCGGCGATATCCAAAATATCTGCTCTAGTACAACAGGTAGAGGGAACAACGGGAGCTGAGCATGAGAGAAGCAAAAACTTTGCCAAATTTCTTGTACTTGGGATAGCTGCTCGTGCACGCGTTCTGGATCGGTCAGACATACGACAGGTAGAACTTGATTGTGCGATGTACATGCCTTTTGCTGATGTGCTGTGGCGAGAATTAGAGCTTTTTGAATCAGTCTGTCGCTTAATGGATGCATTAGGTATTCATAGACCAGAAATCCTTCAAGATGAACAGCAAGCTTGGGGTCGCTCCTTTCTCAGAGAGTTTGCTCGCTCTATTCGCCCAAATACTCGGTGCTCAATGCCCTTATCCCTATCTGATTCTTTGCAAAGGCAATCTCAATATCTGAGAAAAAATAAAAATGAAGCAATTTTTAAAAATGAACCTGAAAAATACCTTATCCTAGATTATGCTCTTCGCTTATCCTATTGGGATGACTCTGATGTCAGGCTATCCCATCAAGCGAGTCGCGATCGAAGTCGTCTCAGAAATGATATTCGGCAGAAGCTTAAAAATTATAAGAGTGCATTGAAGTCGAGTCATTGCTCAACTGAGTAACCCAGAAAGCTAACGCTTCAACTTGTGTCATTGTTCCATCAACGATTCTCTGGACTCGAACTCTTGTCAACTGAAGCTTTGCTGCTTCTGAATTGCTAGGCAGTGTGACCCCCAGCTCCTGTAAAGTTTGAGCCACCATTGGTCTTCATTTCCCAAGAATCAAAGGGCGACCGCTCACCCGCCAGAATTCTCAGGGTTGGCGTATCGTGGCCTTTGCCCAGCATCGTCTGTGCCCACTCAATCCAGCGAGAGTCAGCGGAATAACCAAGAAATATGAAGTGCTGCAATTTCAGGGGGTGTGAGCATATTTTGCTCGTTGGTGACTGTCCTTTCGTACAATACTTTAGTACTGGCCTAACCATTAGCTCCAGCTAGACTTTTACCTTCATTTGTCCCGCATTCGATGGCCTCTGCTTCTTCCAAATCCGATTGGCCCGACTGGCCTCGCCTCCAGCAGGCCCTCACCGTCGAAGCAGAACGTGGCTTCAACAACATTGAAGGCAAGCAATATACCTTTAGCGAATTCCTACGCCTGACGCTAATAGCTCCTCCAGAAGACTGGAGCAAGGCGGAGCAGGAACGCTGGCAGGAACTGGGCGATCGCTTTGCTACCTATGCCGACCTCAGCTTTGCCCAACGGCAGCAGCTTGTGGCCGACAGTCGCCGCACTCTACACCAGCAGCGCAAAGACCTTGAAGCTGCGCAGGAATCTAGCCAAAAAGCCGAGGTCCGAAAAGCCTCTGAAGCTTCGGGTGCTTTGCCGAGTAGTCAGGGCAAAAAAAAGCGAACACTCCCCAAGACGGAGCCCCTGGTAGATACGCGCCATGGCCCTAAAACCGACCTCGACAAATTCCTTACCTACCTCAAAGGGATTGGTCCTAAAAATGCCGAGCGCCTTGCCAAGCTAGGCCTTTTAACCGTCCGTGATCTGCTCTTCTACTATCCCCGCGACTACCTCGACTATGCCAAGCAAGTGGACATTCGTGAACTGGAGCCGGGCTCCATGGCGACCCTTGTGGGCATGGTCAAAAGCTGCAATTGCTTTAGCAGTCCCAAGAACCCGAAGCTGACGATTTTTGAATTGGTGGTGCGCGATCGCTCCGGCCAAATCAAGCTGGGCCGCTTCTACGCGGGCAATCGCTACGCTAGCCAAGGCTGGAAGCAGGGCCAAAAACGCAAATTCCCCCCCGGAGCAACCGTTGCTGCATCGGGCATGGTCAAACAGGGGAAATTTGGCATGACGCTGGATAACCCTGAACTGGAAGTCCTGGAAGACGGCAGTGACACCATTCAGTCCGACAAGATCGGTCGCGTTGTGCCGGTGTATACGCTAACCGAAGGCGTCAATGCAGACTTGGTGCGGCGAGCGGTGCTGGGAGCTTTGCCTAGCGTGGGGCTGTTGCAGGAGTGCATTCCCCAGGGCTTGCTGACGAAGTTTGAGCTGATTAATTTGGGAGAGGCGATCGCCCAAATCCACTATCCCGACAGCGACGAAACCCTCCACCAAGCTCGTCGCCGCTTGGTCTTTGACGAATTTTTCTTCCTCCAGCTCGGTCTGCTCCAACGCCGGGCCAAGCAGCGGCAAACCCAGACCAGCGTGGTCCTGGCTCCCAAGGGTGAATTGGTTGAGAAGTTCTACGAGCTTTTGCCTTTTGAGCTGACGGGGGCACAGCAGCGGGTGGTGAATGACACGTTTAGCGATATGCAGGATCCAACGCCGATGAACCGGCTGGTGCAGGGGGATGTGGGCTCGGGGAAGACTGTGGTGGCGATCGCAGCGCTCCTTAATGCTATCCAGTCCGGCTACCAGGGGGCTTTCATGGCACCCACGGAAGTGTTGGCGGAGCAACATTACCGCAAGCTGGTGGAGTGGTTTACGCAACTGCACCTGCCCGTGGAGCTGCTGACCGGCTCGACGAAGGCTGCGAAGCGCAGGGAGATCCATCGGGAGCTGGAGACGGGAGAACTACCGCTGTTGGTGGGCACCCATGCCCTGATCCAAGACCCCGTGAAGTTCCAGAAGCTAGGCCTGGTAGTAATCGACGAGCAGCACCGCTTTGGTGTGCAGCAGCGGGCGAAGCTTCAGCAAAAGGGCGATAATCCCCATACCCTGACGATGACAGCAACGCCGATTCCCCGAACCCTGGCCCTGACGCTTCACGGTGACCTAGATGTGAGCCAGATCGATGAACTGCCGCCAGGTCGTAAGCCAATTAAAACCAGCGCTTTAAAAGGCAGCAAAGATCGGCAACATGC
>CALIGI010000031.1 GCA_938021205.1 uncultured Pseudanabaenaceae cyanobacterium | reverse complement strand
TACATCCTCTCCCCTAACCCCTCTCCTAAAGGAGCGGGGAAAAGCAAAGCCTGAAAGCCTAACTTTTGCGTTCGGTTCCCTTGCTCCTTTAGGAGTAAGGGCTAGGGAAAGAGGTGGGCTGTTTGGCTGTCGAACTCAGGTGAAAATAGTATTTTAAGGAGTACTTTCTTGCCCATGCTTTTGACCCCAACGATGAATGGCCTTCTCCCTGGGATGAGCTTAAGTGGCTGGGCTGAGGTGGGTGTGAAGCTTCCGTTGGGTCGTTCCGAGGAATGGGTGACATTTTGCTGAGTTCTGAACCTGCCGAAGATTGCGATGGGGCAGCACTATCTGGTATCGAAGGGCCATTGTTTTTTGAAGGGAAGGCTCAGTTCCAGGTCGGGGATGCTTTCTTTCGTCCAGATAGTCGCCCAGCTCGGGATCTAGGGGTGTTGGCCGCAGCGGTGTATAAGCAGCAGATGGGGCGGCTGCATGTGCTGGAAACCATGGCGGGCAGTGGTATTCGCTCCCTGCGTTATAGCTTGGAGGCGGGGGCGGATTTTGTCTGGACGAATGATGGTAACGGGGATATTACAGCGCTGCGCCGAGCCAATCTGGCGCGTAACCTCAGCCCGGCGCGCTATCACCTGAGCCAGCAACGGGCAGCCCAGCCCCTGGCCCGTTGCTGTGCCGATGAGGAATTTTACGATCTCGTGGATATTGATGCCTTTGGCAGCGGTGGGCCGTTTATGGCGGCAGCGGTGGGGGCAACGGCGATAAACGGCTTGATTTACTTGACAGCGACGGATGCCAGGACTTTAGCGGGACGGGCACCGGAGAAAAGTCTGAAGGCCTATGGGGTTTACGCTCGCATTCATCCCAGTTGTCAGGAGCAAGGGCTGCGGTTGTTGATTGGTGGACTGTGGAAGGAGGCCAGTGCTAGGGGATTTGGCCTGCGGCCTATTTTTTCCTACTTTGGTGGCCAAACCTATCGAGTGATGGTGCAGTTGCTGCCTCGCAGTCAGGCAAGGGCGACTGAGGTCAGCCTCAATCATTCTCTCAGTTCCCATCCGCTCTATGGGTTTCTGGGCTATTGCCATGATTGCGGTGAGTATCAATGCTTGGGCTGGCGCAAGCTGAGTCGGGCATGGTGTCCGTACCACGATAATCCCCAGCCGTTGACCCTGAGTGGACCACTGTGGCTGGGGCCGCTCCATGATAGAGATTTTCTCCGGTCAATGCGCTCCCAGGCCCAGAGTTGGCAATGGGAGGCGGTGGATAAGCTATTGGCAGTGATGGAAGCAGAGTTTGAACTGCCGCCCTATCACTTTTCCCTGGGGGAGCTGGGCAAGTGGGGCAAGATGGACCCACCTAAGCGCGATCGCCTCATCCAGGCGCTCCAAGGCTCAGGCTATGCTGCCAGCCCCACCCAATTTTCGGCTCAGGCATTCAAGACCAATGCAAGCCTGCACCATTGTATTGAGCTGAGTCGGCAAGGCTTTGACCGCTCAGATTAAAACGAAACTGACATAATATTTGCCATATATTTATTGTCTTTTGGCCGCTGGGTGGAGTAGGAATCTTCCCAGAGCAGCTTGGTGTGGAACCCTTTAGGAGGCGATTGGAGTCCTGGAATGTGAACTATTGCGCTTATCTACGGATCTACAGGCATGGTAATTTGATGTGTCAAGAGGATTTGCTAAGCAATTCCCTGGATTTCGCCTTAGCCGTTTTTTCGGCTGTTGCGAATGGTCTGAGGCCGATGGCCGATTCTCTTAGGACTGTGTGAGGAGTCAAAATGTCTAGCGATTTACTCGATCTATTTCGGCAAGGTGGATTTCCGATCTGGGCTTTGGTTGGCCTCTCCATTTTGGCCCTAAGTACCATTATTGAACGGTCTTGGTTTTGGTTTAGCCTATTGACCAAGGAAAAGGAAATTATTAATCAGGTTTTGGGCGCGATCGCTCGCCAGGATTGGGTCTCTGCCATTGAAGTGGCGAGACGTTCCACATCCCGGCCGGTCGGTCGCTTCCTGTTCGCAGCGCTGAAGTTGCCGAATCCCGATCCCCAGGTCTTCAGTCTGGCGCTGGAGTCCGCAGCAGATGAGGAGATTGTCTCCATGCGTCGGGGTGACAAAATTCTTGAAGCAGTGATTGCGCTGTCTCCTCTGCTGGGTCTGCTAGGGACCGTTTTAGGTCTGCGTCAGTCCTTGGGCAACATTGAGCTGGGTGACTTGGGCACAACGGCGACGGATGGCGTTTCCGTGGGCATTAGTAATGCGCTGTTTAGTACGGCTTTTGGTCTGGTGATTGCGATCGCGAGTTTGGCTTTCTATCGTCTTTTCCAGGGCCTGATTTTCTATCAAGCTAAGATCTTTCAGCGGGCAGGCAACGACATGGAGCTACTCTATCGTCAGACCTGGTCCCAAACTGGAGGTAACTTCCTGCCTGGTGTTTTGACTAATTTGGCGGCCCAAGACAATCTTTCCATGCCTGAGAGCCCTGAAAGGCCGAAGAAACGCTAGTTGCATTAGCCGTTTGGTCGCTAATGCTCGGAGCGAATGGCCATGATTCTCTGGCCCTCGCGTTTTTTATGCTTTGAAACTTTCCCACTCGGCCCTGTTAGCCCTCGTCAGACCTGCTATGAAACTACATTTTGAAAACCAGGCCGATGACGTTCGCATTGAGCTGATTCCACTCATTGACGTGGTATTTTGCATCCTGATTTTCTTTATTCTGGCGTCGCTTCAGCTCACGCGTCAGCAGGCTATTAGCATTAATTTGCCCCAGTCTTCCACTTCGGCCTTACAGACTCAAAAGAGCCTGATTGTCAGCATTGATAGTGCTGGAACCATCTATGTGGATCAACAGCCCGTCACCCAGGATAATCTTTACTACACCATGCAGGGTTTCCAGCAGGAGAACCCCGATGGCTTGATGGTGCTCTATGCCGATCGCTCCGCGACCTATGACAGTGTGATTCAACTATTGGATAAGATGCGCTCTATTGGGGGCGATCGCGTTGCCCTAGCAACGCAGCAGCCTCAACCTGGCAGTGGTCAGCCGCTTATTCCTGGGCTTACGCCGGATGGAGCTGTGATTCCGCCTGGGGCTGGTTTGGGTTTTCCTGGGGCACCGGTAACACCGGGCGCGCCCATCGATCCCTTTGCCGATCCAGGCTTGGCGGTTCCAGGGGGAGCGGTTCCAGATATCACACCAAATTTTGGGAGTCCCAGTTTAGACGACTCACAATTTTCGATTCCTGATCAAACAGGCCTGGGTGTGCTGGAGGATTAGATGGTGGCACCGACAGCGAGCGGGGCTAGCTCAGAGGCTTCTCCTCCAGGTATCAATCTTCTAAATTGACGTTTGACGAATCGTTCGCCTCTAGTTATTTGACGCGATCATGTCAGATATTGACCTAGCCTGCTTCTCCTTAACTGAGTTCGACAGCCAAACAGCCGACCTCTTTCCCTAGCCCTTACTCCTAAAGGAGCAAGGGAACCGAGCGCAAAACCGAGGGTTTTCAACTTGTCTCGGTTCCCCGTGACCTTAGGAGCGGGGCTAGGGGAGAGGATGTATTGCCTCTTGTCGAACTCAGGTTCTCCTTGGGGAAGCAGGCTTTTTGATGGGAATTGTCCGAAATCCCTGACCTGGCCTTTGTCGCTCTCTTGAGAATGCAACGCACTGCCTACTCAACCGGCGACATTGCCTCCGGAGGAATGGCTCGCTAATCCGCGCAATCGGCGATCGCTGTAGGTCTGGGTGGATCACTTGAGATGAATTGGAACGAATTTGACCCAACATAGCGGTTGCTATGGTAAACGCTCATGCTGGGTATAACGCCGACTAAGGACGTTTAGTTGTGTTTCCAACATTCATCAACACCGATCCCTTCACTTAGACGGTCACAGAAGACGGTTAGGGACTCCCTAGGAATAAAGCATCCGAAGTAAGACAGTTCTATGAACAGCTCTGCATTCACCTCTTGCCAGTTTGGCTTCGCCTGGCTGCTGTGAGCTAAAGTTCACAGCTCAAAGCTCAAGTCCGTTAAAACGGACTGAACAGCCCTAAGCTCTTGGAGTTCAGCCCACTTTAGTGGGCTTTCGCTCTTAGTCTGGGGATTTATCCCCAGGCGTTCCGGAGAGGTATTCCTAGTGCTATCAGACTCAGGTTGGGGTGTTTTATTTCTGGGACTTCCCTTACAGAAGGCTCACCCATGGGTGAGTACTGAGTTTCCGTATTGGCTGCACAAAGGGAGCTTTATTGCTGGGGATGTGGGTATTGCTTTTGGTTTCACCATATCTACTAGCGGATAAGGTGCCCCAGGCAAAGCCTCAAGCATTCTATGAGACATCTTGCAAAATCCTCAATGACTTTGGGACCAATGGGTCATGGTCTGTAGCCACGGAGGTCTTTTGAGTATAAAATTTATCTCTAGCAGCGTTATTAACAGGCTCTCTATGGTCATTCTTTGAATGGGGTGATTTGAACTGCATTGCATTGCTGCTTTAGCGGAAAGTCGCTTTTTTCGTGGAGCTACCGTCCTGCTTTCTATAAGCTGAGTCTGCTAACGCCTCTAGGCTTTGAGTATTGGGTCATTTACGGTCATCAACATTTTCCCGACGTAACGTATTGAGGACCAACCTATGTCATTTGAAAGTGCCCTCGCTTTTTATAACGCTCTTGGTTCTAATGCGGATCTGCACAGGTCTTATCAGCAACTTTGTAGTGAAGTTCCAGAGCTGCCTTACTTAGATGAGGAGCGGGAACGCTTGCGCCAATGGCGTGAGGAGAAGATCCTGAATTTTGCCGAGGCTCAAGGATATAGCTTTGGTTTGGGTGACTTGTATCGCGTTTGGTTTGGGCAGGAAGATTATCGCAGCGATCGCGAGAATGCTCCGGGTTGGCGGATGCGGGCGATCGCGGCGCTTAACCGTCAAATGGGGAAACGCATCATTCCTCAAAATTTTGAAGCTGAGGCGGCTTAGGGATGGATGCTTTGGACTGGCTTGGCGTGGGGCTGACATGGCATTCCATGTCACTGCGTTAGTTGGGCTCTAAATGCCATGGCTTTTGCCAATGACCCAGTTGCGGCGGAAGAAGCGGGCGAGGCTCGTTTCCGCGAGGACCATGTGAATGGGGCGACCGTGGGGACAGGTTTGGGGTTGACGGGTTTGTTGCCACTGGTCCAATAACTGTTGCATTTCTGAGAGGCTGAGGGCGGTGCCGTTACGGATGGCGCTGCGGCAGGCGGTGGCAACTTGGGCGGTTTGTAGGTCGCCGCCGAGGCTGAGTTCGATCAGGGCAGCAGCGCAGTCTTCGCGTTCTGACAATAAAGCCGGAGCAGAGCGGGCAGCCCAGAGGTCTTCGCCGAAGGGTTCGAGTTCGATGCCAATGCGATCGAGCTGGGTGAGTTGGCGTTTTTTGAGCTGGTCAAGGACGATGGGGGGCTCTAGGGGGATGCAATGCCAGCGATCGCAAATCTCTTCATATAGCACGCGTTCATGGGCGATATGTTGCTCCACCAACCAAAGCCCTCCGGGATGCTCGGCGACGATGTAGGTGTTGTGGACTTGGGCTAGGGCCTTTAAGCCTTGACCTCGAATGCCCTCAGCGTTTGTCTGGGCATCAGATTTTGCATTGGGATTGATGTGACGGTTGATGCTATAGCCTGCGCCTTGCTCCGCAGCTTTGAGGAGGTCTTGGACGCGAGCCCCTTCGGTAATTTGGGCCGCTTCGGGGGCGAGTTGGAGGGCTTGGATCACGGCTTGTTTGAGGGCTTCTTGCCATTGGGGCAGATGGCGCAGGTAGATTTCGGCCTTGGCGGGGTGGCGGTTCCAGTCCACTTGGCTGGGGTCGGTTTGGATATGGATGAAGGCGACGGGGTAGCGATCGCGGGGCAGGGAACGTCGCATCGCCCCCAATAGCGTTTGCTCCAGTTCTGGTAAGCGGATGCAGCGACCATTGACTGCGATCTTGATCCAGTCCGGGCGGCGGCGGTGGCAGCGATCGGGGAGGCCGATAATGAGGTGGAGTTTGGAGACAAGAGATCCCCCCCCCCCTTGTAATAAGGGGGGCTCCGGAGTCGCTGTGATTTTTTGCCTCTGACCTCCCCCTTCTTCCAAGGGAGACTGAGGGAGATCTCGCTGCTCATCTTGCCTCCAACCTCCCCCTTCCTCCAAGGGGGACCGAGGGGGATCTGGCTGTTCGCCTTGCCTCAAACCTCCCCCTTCTTCAAAAGGGGGATTTCCCTCCACATCACTCAACAGCAACGATGTTGCTCGCAGGTCGGCTTCCGCCACACCGCGCAGCATTTGAGGCAGGAGCATTTGGGCTGATGAACCGGGCCAAAGAGAAAACCAATCACGATCGCCCTGGCTCACATTCCAGGTAATACCGGGATGGGCGAGGGCAATGAGTTGTACGAGACGCTGGATTTGTCGCAGTTGCTGAGCTGGGTGGGGCAGGGCTTGGCGGCGGGCGGGCCAGGCGGCGAAGAGCTCGGAGACGGTGATGATCGTGCCAGGGGCGATCGCAACCGTTTCTAGGCTTGTTAGACTTCCGCCAGCACCATAGCGCGCCTGCCAACCTTCGGTCTGCCCCATGGTGCGGCTGCAAATCTCTAGCTGGGCGAGCTGGGACAGACTGTGCAGGGCCTCCCCACGAAAGCCAAGGCTGCGGACATTGTCTAAGCCGAGGGAAGCTGAGGCTTGCGGGGGGAGATGCTCAGTATCGGGCCGTTCGGCAGTGGGTGGGTGAGTGCTTAACTTACTGGTGCTGTGGGGCTGGGCTGCTTGGGCCAAATCTTCCGGTGTCATGCCCTGGCCGTTATCTGCGACTTGAACGCGCCATTGCTCCGGCCAGAGGGAAATGCGAATTCGAGTTGCCCCGGCATCAATACTGTTTTCCACCAGTTCCCGCACCACAGCAGCCAGGGAGTCGATCACCTCCCCGGCTGCAATGCGTGTAACGACGTCCTGGGGCAGTGGCTGAATTGACATTTCGATAGCAAGCACTCACTGCTTCATTGTTGCGGACAAGAGGCGGTTATGACGAATTCCGGAAAAGATTGAAATCAATAAAAACAGCGCCCTGGGGGAGATGTGCCGGAATTAACAAGCTGGCTACTGATGTCAACAGAGGGATACATCACAGCAACTGATTTTATTTTCTGCAATACAATGACAGCCCGGTCTGCCTTCTTTCGAATTAAACAATTGTCCATTGCTGCCACCGTTGCCGCCGCTGCATTCCTGACGGGATGTAGCTTGGCAGATACTGGGTTAGAAGGCGATCGCGACACCCTCCTGGCCCTCAACAGCGATAAAGATCGTGGCGACTTCCACGTCAGCTATCGCCCTGTCGAGGCAGATGCCTATCTCAAGGCTATCAAGCATATCCTGGAAACCTCTGGCACCTACGAGGCTGCGGTCAAGGATCTCAACAATGCCCTCAGCCTGCCCGAGGATGTCAACATTGAATTCCTGGAATGTGGTAGCGAAGATGCCTACTACGACCCCAACATCAAGAGCATTACCCTGTGCTACGAACTCGTGAAACGCTACACCGATGCCCTGGGCTCCGATGATGGCTCGATTGAAACCGCAGCACTCCATGCGGGACTGTTTACGCTATTCCATGAAATGGGTCATGCCCTAATTGATGTGTTGGAGTTGCCCATTACCGGACGGGAAGAGGACGCTGCGGATGAATTTGCCGCCATCATGCTGCTGTGGTCCGAGCAAGAGGTGGCGGCTTTATCAGGAGCCCATCAATTCTCAGTGGATGCAAAGGAATGGGAGGCCGCGCCCTATTGGGACGAGCATGGAACAGACATGCAGCGCTATTACAACATTGCTTGCTACGTGTACGGGAGTGATAGCGATCGCTGGGCTGAGCTAGTCACCAACAAAACCCTACCCCAGGAGCGAGCTGACCTGTGCGAAGAGGATTACTGGCGCAAGTCCAATAGCTGGAACAAGCTCCTAGCTCCCTATCTCAAGCGGCGAATTGAGCTCACGGCCCTGAACGAACAAATTATACGGAACTCCCAACGGGGGCTCTAGGTCATTTATCCTAGCGATACTGTGATTGAGCCCCTGCCATGACTGTCCTACTTGATAATGATCTATTCCAAGGTTTGCGCCTAGGTAATGCTTTGATAATTGCGTTGATAGCGGGTTTAGGTGCGATTGTTAATCCCACCCCCGCAAAGGGGGAGGTCCAAGGTCAAGCTCCCCTTGAGCAAGCCGTGGCTGTAGAAGCTGAGGTGCTTAAGGTTGAGGTGCCGGAGGAGTTGGAAGACCTGCGGGAAATGGGAGAGCAAGTGGGCGATTTGCTCAGTGAGATTGACCCTGAGGTGATTAGGCAGGTGATGCGGCCCTTGGGGCGTCAGGCATTGCGGATTTTCTTGGATAGTGCGCCGGGGTTATCGCAGAAGGCGATCGAGCTGGGGGAGCAGGGCTTGGAGAAGCTTGAGGAGCGAGCTATGGAAGGGCTAGAGCAAGCGCAGGAGCGGTTTGAGCTGGATGGTGCAGTTGGGCCTGAGCTGTAGCTTGGCGGGCGAACGGCTGTTCGCCCCTACCAGGGGTTCTCGATTGCTGGTCCTTTCAAACCATGCTTGACGGCGAAGCCGATGCCACGCAGATGAACAAGCCCAATTCAACAGCGCATATTCTTAATCCCAGAGGCCGCCTCTCAGATGCTCGAAAACTCTGACACCGTTGTCGGAGGGGTGATCCGTAGGGGACGCGCCCGTCCCATCCGGCGGGAGTTTGAGGGCTGGCCCTCATGGCTTTGTGGTTTTTCGATTTGCCGATTTGCGGTTCTAAAAGCGCGGTGGAGGCAAGAGGCAAGGCAGACCCACCCTGGCTCCCTCTCAGGAGGGAATTCTGTTTTGGGTTGAGCTTTGGGGGTAGTGGCTTTAGGCGTTGGGGTGGGTTTGTTCCCAGTCTTTGACGGCGGCAATAAAGAATGTGGCGACGGGATGGCTCAGCAACTCTTCGATTGCGCCGATGGTTCCGGCATCGACGGCGCTGAGCAGGCGCTGCCGCAGGGTGGGGTTGGCTTTGGCTTGGGTGGCGGCGGCGTCAGCGAGTTTGGCCTTTTGCAGCATGGTTTCGCTGGGGTAGGTCTGGGAGAGCTGGTCTAGGAGGGCTTGGATTTCCTGGGCGGCTTCGGCGAGGCTTTTACCTTGAGCGATGCTGTAGGTCTGGCTGGCGTTATCGCTCATTTGGTTGGCGAAGTTGCCTATGCTCGCCCCTTCCATGTTATTGGTGATGTTGCTGCGATCTACGTTGATGGTTTCGGCTTGGTTTACCTCGCCACCGCTGATGTCGTTTTGGAAGTTGGTGCCGCCGTAATTGGTTTGGTTTAAAGATTTACTATCAGCCACAGCATTTGCCTCAACAGTAATTGGTTTGTTTGCCAAAAGCTTAGTGATTTCCAGCATATTTGCACTTTCTCGCTTATGACTTTTTAGCTCAGCATCTTTTAACTGAAGCTGCACTTGATAACGGGTTTCGATAAGCTGAAGCTGCTGCTCGTATTCTGCTTTCAGAAATTTCTCAATTGTATTTTTGTCAACTGCTTGCGACACCTCCAGGCGGACTAAAAACGAGCCACCACTCTTCTGCTCAATAGCCTGAATCGTAAGATCGGCATTGTCATATTTCTGGCGCAGACTTTTAAAGGAAGTAAAGAAAGCTGTCCAGTCAATTCCGTCTACAAAAATTAGGTCTATCGTATCAATAACTTGCTGGAAAAGAGCTTCGAACTCACCTGATTTGAAGTTGCCAGAATGAGGGCGGCGATCTGAGAAGTGACCCTTCTCAAAGGCCAAATAGATATAGTCGGCCTCTGCCTTTACCAGCTTGGTTGAGCAGTTAATGTGCCAATCTTGGAGGCAAGCTCCTGTAAAAACACCAGCATACACATCTGCTTCTAAAAGCTTAGCCCTCAAAAGATTTGCTCTACTCAAGTTTGCTCGCTTTAAATTCGCCCCTCGTAAGTCTGCATCTTGGAGATTTGAATCGCTAAGATCTGCATTGCTCAGATTAGCTTCTCTTAAATCTGCATTGCTCAGATTGGCTTCTTGTAAATCTGCATTCCTCAGATCTACTCCTCTGAATATAGTTTCCCGCAAGCTTGCTTTCCTTAAATCTGCTGCCCGAAAGCTGACCCCTCTGAAGTCAGCCCCTCGTAGGGTATCTTCATCTACTGTCTGATCAGTCCAAGCATAAGCTCCATTGATGTAACTGTGAATAAGTCTCCAACTCAAATCAAGCTGGGAAGTGTCATCAATGAGCATATCTCTGAGGTTAGCGCGGCTTAAATCAACATCATGCAATTCAGCTCCCCTAAGATCCGCTTTGCTCAAATCAGCTTCACTTAGGTTCGCCCCATTCAAATTAACCTTCGCAAGGTTACATCTATGTAGGTTCACTTCACTCAAATCGGCTTTGCTGAGGTCTATAGCAACTGTAAGATTTTCCGCACGCCAGGCATTCCATTGTTCAATCCCAGCTTTTAGTTGCAGCAACTGCTCTTGATTAGCCACAGCTCATTTCCTTCCAGCTTCTAGCTTATAGACTGCACTTTAAAGACCCCATGGCTGTGGGCCCTAAGCTACATGGGCAACCTCACCATCTATAAGGCATCTTAGAAACATACCCTTCTTTCCTCGCCCATGCGCCTCCTCCGCGCCCTCCCCCTCCTCCTCAGCCTAAACCTCACCAGCTGCGCCCTCTGCCCACCCACCTGGCTCAGCAAAACCATCAGCCTGCCCAACCGCAGCCAAACCTGCCAAGCTCCACAAACGCAGGAAGCCCAACCCATCGACTTTACAGCCCTAAGCCATAACCCATTCATCGCCTTCGGCGGCGGCGGAGCCCCCCACTACAACGAAATCGCCCTCGAAAAAAACATCCGCTATTTCCAGCGCACCCTCACCCACCTCAACCAACCTCTGGATAACGCCACCCTCTTCTTCGCCAACGGCAACAACGGCCAAGCCACCCTCCGCTACATCACCCCCCTCGGCCTAGAACGCTTCAAAATCCCCGAAATCGACGGCCTCCACGGCCCCGCCACCGCCGAAAACCTCTACAGCCTCTTCAACGCCATCGCCCAAACCGCCAAACAAGCTTCCGCTGACCCACTCTTCTTCTACTTCACCGGCCACGGCCTCCTCAACCCAGAAAACCAAGACAACAACACCTTCATCCTCTGGCAAGAAGACCTCATCAGCGTCCAAGACCTCACCACCCAACTCGACCCACTCCCCCCCGAAAAGCCCATCGTCGTCATGATGGCCCAATGCTTCTCTGGCTCCTTCGCCAACCTCATCTACCAAGGCGGCGACCCCACCCAACCCATCGCCCTCCAAAGTCGCTGCGGCTTCTTCGCCACCACAAAAGACCTCCCCTCCGTCGGCTGCACCCCCGAAGTCAACGAAGCCGACTACCGCGACTACAGTTCCAGCTTCTTCGCCGGGCTCACCGGCATTGACCGAGTCGGCCAACCGGTCCCCAGCGCCGACTACAACAACGACGGCCAAATTGCCTACGCTGAAGCCCACGCCTTCGCCAAAATCGACGAAGTCACCAGCGACAGACCCATATCCACCCTCGAAGCCTGGCTCCAGCGCCAAATCGACCCCGAAATCGCCAGCTTTATCCTCGACAAGCCCCTCCAGCAATGGCAAACCAGCGCTAGGCCTGAACGAGCCGCCGTCATCCAACAACTCACCCAAAAACTAGACTTCACCCCCAGCCAATCCTGGCTCGCCAACATCAACAACTGGCACCCCCAGAACGAAGTTGAAGCCGCCTACACCGAGCGACTGCGCATGGAACTCATTAACGTCGCCGCCGAGAAAATCATCCAAGCGCAACCCGAGCAGCAGCAAATTATGCAGCGCCTCATGGACTGCGAAGATCAAGTCCCCGGCCCAGAGATCGAACAAGCAGAACTGATTACCAGCTCAACCCTCTCCACAAGCTAAACTGATGCCATCTTGAAAAGCTTCGGCTACTGACTCAAGCCACCGACCCATCCACAGACTCCCTCCATGGACGGCCTGCAATTCTCCCCCTCCGCCGAACGCAACAAAGATCCCATCCTGCAAGTGCTCCAGGAGATTCTCCCCCCCGCAGGTAGTGTCTTAGAAATAGCCAGCGGCAGCGGCCAACATGCAGCCTACTTTGCCCCCCAGCTTGCCCCGCGTCACTGGCTCCCCAGCGATCCCCAACCCGAACTCCGCCGCAGTATTCTGGCCTGGCGCAGTGATGAACCCTGCAATGGACTGCACCCCCCCCTAGATTTAGACGTTGTCGAGCCAACCTGGCCTGTGGAGGATGAACGCTTAGTTCAAACGATTGGTGCTGTTGAGATCCCTGCCATTCGGGCGATCGTCAACATCAACATGATCCACATCGCCCCCTGGGAAGCCTGCCTCAGCTTAATTGTGGGTGCTGGCCGCATTCTCCAGGACGATGGCGTGCTATTTCTCTACGGCCCCTACAAACGCGATGGTGAACATACTGCCCCCAGCAATGCCGCCTTTGACCAAAGCCTAAAAGCACGCAATTCAAGCTGGGGCATCCGCGACCTAGAAGCCGTTATTAGAGTCGCAGAACAACAGGGATTCCAATGCTCCCGCATCTTCCCCATGCCCGCTAATAACTTCTCCCTAGTTTTCCAACGGTAAATTTCCAACGATGAGGAAGCGTTCGCACGAATTCCAAATTAGTTCGCTATACACCTTTCCCTGGGGAGGCGTGGGAAATCATCGCTAAAAGATTCCCATCTCAGCTTCTTCCCAGTCCGAATCCGTCGCAGCCTGCATGACTGGCTTTTGATACAGCGGCACAGTGAACGTCACCGTTGAACCCAACTCCTCGCCCATGCTGTAAAAATGCACCTCACCCCCCATGGCCTCGACGAGCTTCTGGGAGATGACAAGACCCAGGCCCGTGCCGCCGTACTGGCGGGTGCGGGAGCCATCCACCTGACTAAAAGATTTGAAGAGCTTAGCTTGTTGATCCAAAGAGACACCAATCCCCGTATCCGCCACCCGGATTTCCAGCAGGCCAGGCAATTCTTCGTCATTCACTATCACTGGCTTCTCAATAATTCTGCTACTAATGGCGATGCTGCCGGAATGGGTGAACTTCAAGGCATTACCCACCAAGTTCAGTAGTACCTGAAGCAGTCGCTGATAGTCGCCGTAGACAATGACTTCGTCGTGGGTCTTGGGCGGGGTGATTTCGTAGAGCAGATTGCGAGCTAGGGCTTGGCGGCGGGTTTTCTTGCTAACATCTTCAAAGAGTTCGTTGAGCTGGACAACGCTGAGGTCCAGCTCCATCTTGCCCGCTTCAATTTTGGCAACATCGAGGATGTCGTTGATGATGTCCAGTAGCAGCAGGGCAGAGTTGTGGGCTTCGCCGACAAATTCCTGGAGTTCCTCCTCGGTGTCGGCCATGCCGTCGATCACCAGCTTGAGGAAACCGATCATGCCATTCAGTGGGGTGCGTAGCTCATGGGAAGTGTTGGCGAGGAATTCGCTTTTGAGCCGGGAGGCTTCTTCGGCTTCTTGGTAAGCCAGCTCGGCTTCTCGGTGGGCCTCTTCGATTTCTTTGTGTTTGTAGAGGAAATCGTCTTTAACTTGCTGGAATTTTTGCGCCAGGCCATGGTTGTCCCGCTGGGCCGTGCTGTGGGCGATCGCCGCCCCCAGTGAATCCCCGACATCTTCCAAGAGCAGCTTTTCTGATGCGGTCCAAGACTGACTGGCTGAGCGATGAAGTAAGAGTAGACCCCGAGGTGCCCCAAGGTGCATGACAGGCACCAAGACAGCCATTTGATCTGTTAAATCTGGAACGATGGCATTAGCATCATTGCTTGGGCTCAGGGTCTCCAGGAGCGATCGCGCTTCTGCTAACACAACGAGCCGAGGTTGAGTGAGGGCGGTTGCCACTGCGGTATGGGCTTCCAGGGGCAGTGTGGATGAATCCTCTGCTCGGGACGCCGCGAGGCCGTAGGCTGCAACTAGAGGGAGCGTGAGACCATCAGGCTCATAGCTGTAGGCCATGCAACAGGAGAGTCCCAGCGCCTTGCCTAATTGCTGCGTGGTCTGGTGCCAAAGAATTGTTGGGTCCAGGGTGCTATTGAAACGACGCTGAAGCTGCCTCATTAAGTTGGCGTGGGCAGGCAGCATAACTGCCCTATCATCATCACTGCCTGCTGGTTGATGAGCAGATTGAGAAACACGCCCAGAATCCTCAGCTAAGACCAGAGGCACAGTAGTTACATTCTCAGGGTTGGAAGGCTGTCGACTGGACATGAGCTCAAATCACCGACCGTAAATACATTTTGAACAACTTTGAGACCAGAAGAGCAATAATAGTCGCCGTTGAAGCATCCGTTGGAACCAACCAAATCCCTGTTCTTGACCGCCATAGCAGACTTTTAGCAGTCTGGATTCATGCCAAGCTACAGAATAAATGCAATCTAGATGCAATATTGCCACTCTACAGGCCCAATCCTGAATAGACAGGGTAAAACCGCTATCAATATGTTAGATGCCTAATTGCCTGAGATTAACCGACAACAGCAGGCTCGCAGCATAGCTGTTACAGCGCAGTAATAAATCCATCGTCTGATTGCGGAGAGGCGACTACAATATAAACGTATGTAAAGTCGCGCGGCTCAGCCATCGGGGCATTTGCTGCTCTGCCGCCCGTCCATTTTCCCGGAGTTCCAGGTCAGGTATGACTGACGTTCCTGTTTCTAAGATTCGCAACTTCTCGATCATCGCCCATATCGACCACGGTAAGTCCACCTTGGCCGATCGCCTTCTGCAAGACACAGGCACGGTGCAGGCGCGGGAAATGAAAGAGCAGTTTCTCGACGGGATGGACCTGGAGCGAGAGCGGGGCATCACGATTAAGCTCCAAGCCGCTCGTATGAATCATAAGGGTGAGGATGGCGAAGACTATGTCCTTAACCTGATTGATACGCCGGGCCATGTGGATTTTTCCTACGAAGTGTCGCGATCGCTCATTGCCTGCGAAGGGGCCTTGCTCGTCGTTGATGCCTCCCAGGGCGTTGAGGCCCAGACCCTAGCCAATGTCTACTTGGCCCTAGAGAACGACCTGGAAATCATTCCCGTTCTCAACAAGATCGATCTGCCGGGTGCTGACCCGGAGCGGATTAAGCAGGAGATTGAAGAGGTCATTGGACTGGATTGCAGTAATGCGATCGAAGCTTCTGCTAAGCAGGGCGTGGGAATCAAAGAGATCCTCGAATCCATTATTCATCTCGTTCCGCCTCCCGAAGAAAACACCGATAAGCCTCTGCGGGCACTGATTTTTGACAGCTATTACGATGCCTATCGCGGGGTTATCGTTTACTTCCGCGTCATGGATGGCAGCGTCAAGAAGGGCGACAAAGTTCTCTTGATGGCTTCCAATAAGGAATACGTCATTGATGAGCTGGGCGTTCTATCCCCAGACCAAGTGCCCCTAGAGGAGCTCCATGCCGGAGAAGTGGGCTACTTTGCCGCCTCGATTAAGGCTGTGGCCGATGCCCGTGTGGGCGATACCATCACCCTGGCAGCAAAACCCGCGGAAGAGCCTCTGCCCGGCTATGCCGAAGCCAAGCCCATGGTCTTTTGTGGCATGTTTCCTACGGAAGCTGACCAATATCCTGATCTCCGCGATGCCCTAGATAAGCTTCAATTGAGCGATGCGGCGCTTAAGTACGAGCCCGAAACCTCCAGTGCCATGGGCTTTGGTTTCCGCTGTGGTTTCTTGGGCCTCTTGCACATGGAGATTGTCCAAGAGCGCTTGGAGCGCGAGTACAACCTCGATTTGATTACTACGGCTCCTTCGGTGATTTACAAAGTCACCACCATCCAGGGTGAAGAGCTGTTCATCGATAATCCCAGTCGCCTGCCTGACCCCCAGTATCGAGAGAAAGTCGAAGAGCCCTATGTGCGGCTAGATATCATTACGCCCGAGGAATATGTCGGCACCCTAATGGAGCTGTGCCAGGATCGCCGGGGTGATTATCAAGACATGCGTTACCTCACCAAAGGGCGCACCACTTTGATTTATGAACTGCCCTTGGCTGAGGTGGTCACAGATTTCTTTGATCAAATGAAGTCTCGCACCAAGGGCTATGCCAGCATGGAGTACCACCTGATTGAGTATCGGGTGAATAACTTAGTCAAGCTGGAAATTCAAATTAATAAGGATCCCGTTGATCCCTTGGCTGCCATTGTCCACCGGGATAAAGCCTATGACATGGGTAAAGCCCTAACCAGCAAGCTGAAGGAGCTGATTCCGCGTCACCAGTTCAAGATTCCGATTCAAGCCTGCATCGGTGCCAAGGTGATTGCTAGCTCCCATATCCCTGCCCTGCGCAAGGACGTATTGGCAAAATGCTATGGCGGTGATATTTCCCGTAAGAAAAAGCTGCTTAAGAAGCAGGCCAAGGGTAAGAAGCGCATGAAGTCTATTGGAACGGTGGATGTGCCCCAGGATGCATTTATGGCAGTGCTCAAGCTGGATAAGTAACTTAGCTGTCCATTGCACGAATCGTTAAAGCAAAAGCCACGATGCCTAACCTTAGACATCGTGGCTTTTGCTTTGCAGTTCACAGCTGGAGAATCGAAGGGTTGACGATTAGACTATTCGATGAGTCGTCGACCTGGAGAGAGATACGGACATTGGAGGATAGCCGAGTCATGGATTTGTTTACATTCTGTAATTGTTGCGTTACATTAGTTAACAAGAAACGAAACACCCAAAGGAGAACAGCATGTTCACCGCCTTATTCGCCGTTATCGTGATTGGTTGGGTTGCAGGAGCCGTCCTAGGCACCCAAGCTTATTTCCGTGGCGAGCAGCGTAAGCCCATCCACGCTCGCAACTGGAACTCTGATGGATTTGAAGTTGTGGCTGCTAGCGTCACGGGTGAAGCAACAGATTACAGCGATCGCCTCCCTGGCTTTGAAGTTGCAGACTCCTTCGCGGCTTAACTGTCCTTTGGCTGATGATTGGGCTGTATCCAGCCCTAGCTCCTAAGACCAATTGAATAGATGTCATCGGTTCGGCCTACTCTCCTCCAAATAGGTCTAATCTTTTCCCCCTGCGACTCTCCTCGCAGGGGGATTTTTTTGAGCAACGCAAAGACTTTCCCCCCAAAACTTACGCTTTGTTTCTATATTTGCCGGGGATCAAAAAAGCCAGTCAGTATAGCGAATATGACGTCCTCTCAAGACAAAGACAAGCTATGGCTCCATCATTACTAGATCAACTGCGCGAGATGACGGTTGTCGTTGCAGATACCGGTGATATTCAAGCCATTGAGAAATTCACCCCCCAGGACGCCACAACCAACCCTTCTCTGATTACTGCGGCGGCGCAGATGCCGGAGTACCGTTCCATTGTTGATGAGACCTTGCTTAAAGCGAAAGCTGATGCGGGAACAGGAGCAAGTAACGATGCAGTGAGCAAGCTGGCTTTTAGCCGCCTAGCCGTTGCCTTCGGTGTGAAAATTTTGGCGATTATCCCAGGCCGCGTGTCCACAGAAGTAGATGCTCGCCTGTCCTACGACACTGAAGGAACCTTGGCCCAGGCAAGGGATATCATTGCTCAGTATGAGGCTGTGGGGATTGGTCACGATCGCGTTCTCATTAAAATTGCTTCCACCTGGGAAGGTATCAAAGCCGCAGAAACACTTGAGCAAGAAGGCATCCACTGCAATCTGACTTTGCTCTTTGGTGTTCACCAAGCTGTGGCCTGCGCTGAAGCAAAAGTCACACTGATTTCTCCCTTCGTGGGTCGCATCCTGGATTGGTACAAGAAGGACACTGGCAAAGATAGCTACGCTCCAGCAGAAGATCCTGGTGTGCTCTCCGTCACTGAGATTTACAACTATTACAAGAAGCATGGCCATCAAACAGAGGTCATGGGTGCTAGCTTCCGCAGCATGGAAGAGATCACCGAGCTAGCGGGTTGCGACTTGCTGACCATCGGTCCCAAGTTTCTAGCCCAGCTTCAGGAAAGCCAGGCTGAACTTCCTCGCAAGCTTGATCCGGCCAAGGCAGCCTCCATGGAGATTGCCGAAATCCCCATGGACGAAGCCGCTTTCGCTAAAATGCATAGCGAAGATCGCATGGCCAACGAGAAGTTGGATGAAGGCATTGCTGGCTTTACTAAAGCCCTCGAAAACCTCGAATCTTTGTTGTCCCAGCGTCTTGCCAAGCTCGATAGCGAATCTACGGTGACCCATGCCGCTGAGGAGATTTTTCATAGCTACGATCTCGATGGAGACGGTTTCATTACTCGCGAAGAATGGATGGGGTCGGATGCCGTGTTTGATGCTTTAGATGAAAATCACGATGGCAAGATTACGCCGGAGGAATTGGGCACTGGCCTAGGCGCATTGCTTCATTTGGCCAGCGCTTAGACCTTGCGTGACTCGTATAATGTCCTGAAGCATTGACCTAGGCGTAATCAATCAAACAAGCCCCAGCAGATTCTATCTGCTGGGGCTTACTATTGAAGCTGTACTCGCTCATCTCCTCGGAAGCCCAAATGGGATGCTTAGAATTATTGCTTTAAGCATCCCTGCGCTTGGACCTAAGCCATGCGGCGATGGGAAGAGCCGGAGCGCTGACGGCTGGTCTGGGTGATGGGTTGGACCTGGTAAGGATTAATCACGGTAAAGCCACCAACGTTCTGGCGAGCGCTCTCACGATTCGCGACAACCGTTTGCTGAGCCTGGCGGCTCTGCTGTTGTAGTTGGGCTTGGACAGCTTGGAGCTGTGCCGCTTGGCTAGGGGATAGCTGGCCTTGGGGTTGAACAGGTCTAGCAGTTTGAGCAACTACAGCGGAATGCTGTTGCTCTGGTCTCGTTATTACCCGAGATGCAACAACGTTGCCCAAGGGAGCCATCTGGGAAGCAGGCAGTTGTTTTGCTGTGGGAGCGGTTTCTAAGAAGAAGTTATCGTCGAGAAAGGCGTTAAGGCCTGACTGCTGAAGACGTGCCGGAGCAAGCTGGGCGGACTGAAGCTGTTGCTCGCGCTGCTGGACCAAGGTCTCTAGCTCTGTCACAGTCAGCTTTGTTGCATTTAAGCTGCTGCCAGTTTGACGCCAAGCGGCGAGGGAAAATCCGGTCAAGCCCATGCTCAGGCTCATCAAGCCCGCGATCGCAAGATAAGCACCAGAGAAGTCACGCATCTCCCCAGAAAACACCTGAGACCGGTTGAGTTGTATCTCAACACGCTCATTGGCAAGTCTAACCGCGGGAAGACTGGTGACTGCGAAAGCTGCACCGGACACGAGTAGGGCAACTTTTGCACATTTGAGAAACTGCATGGGCTAACTTGAGGCTCAATAGGGATGGGGGCAGCTCCGAGAGAGAGCACTGAGGGATGATAGAGAAAATGTTGTTGCTGAGCAGATTGAGTTAAGCGCTCAATTAACGCGAAGCCAACCTAGGAGCAAAGAGCTCATTTTCTTAAACTTCCTCTAGAGACAAAGGTATCAAAACCATCGTGAAAGTTTGTATAGATGCGGTGAATATCGGTTTTGAATATGTGAACTTTGCATAAAAAAATCCTGATAATTTATTTCTCTCTTAATTGCCCTAAATCCTTTCCCAGATTGAGGTGATTCAGATCAGTTTTTCTTGTGACTTGAGTCCGATCAAGCAGTGAGCTTATTTTTTTGATCAGTTTTTTTTGATTTTCGGATTGGCGTAAAAATACTGGGTTTCTAATAGAAATAGTTTAGAAGATAGGTTGATATATCTCATTTTCCGATGCCCATTTTGCTTGTCACTTGAATTCGCTGCCTGTTGAGCAAGGGAACGTTGAGTTTTTCTAGGGGGAGGGGGGAGCAATGCTTTGCATTCATCGCTTTTTCCCAGAGCGAAGACAGAGTCTAAGGGCTCTGCTAGAAAAGGGTTTCAGCTCGTTTTCCCAGCTTTGCTGGTATCTGGAGATGGTGCTGTTCTAGCTAGGTTGTTTCGGCTGCTGAGTTGAGCAGGCTCTGGAAATCGCTATTGCCCTTGATCTCTTCGAATGCTTTGTCGGTGCATGCGGCATCTCGGCAGCGCTCTGGCTCGATCGCCACTGCCTGACTCAGGGCCACAATGGCTTGCTCTGCTTCGCCTTGGATGGCGTAGAGGCGAGCTTTGCCAAACCAAGCTTGATAAAAAGACTGCTTGGCTGATATGGCTTTGTCGTAGGCGGCGAGGGCTTCGCTGTGGCGGGCGAGCTTGCCTAGGGCTGAGCCTTTGGCAAACCAAGCTTCACCGAAGTCTGGGGTGATTTTGATGGCTTGGTCGAAGGCGGCGATCGCATCTTCTTGTTTTTGCAGTTTGGCCAGGGTGACACCTCTAACAAACCAGGCGCGGTTATTGCTGGGCTCTAGGGTGATGGCTTGGTCGATGATGGCGATCGCAGCTTCAAAAGCGGCTTCAAAATACAGTGCCTTGGCCTGGGCGATGTAGTCATCGGCGCTGAAGGATAGCTCCTTATGCTTTTGCTGGAGAGCCGTGAGCTGTTGGGTTAAGGCCTGGACTTTGCTGTGTAGTTCAGGGTTGTTGCGGTCCTTGCCATTGCCATCAGCGACAACTCGGCTGGCCTCACGCATGGGGGAAGGCAGGATGGTGGATAGCTCTTGGACAATGGCATCCTTCTCTCGCTGGGCGTCTGAGAATAGGGACTGGAGCTGGTCGAGCTGGGCTGCAAATTCTTGACGCAGCGCTTCCATGTCTATCTGGTAGGCATCGGCCTGGGCAGTGAGTTCCGCAGCGGCTCCTGCAGCAAACTGTTGTTCGACTTCCTGGCGCAGCTGCTGCTGGGTTTCGGTGAGGACTTGGTTGATTACGCTGCGTCGCAGGAACCAAAAGCCCACGGCAATCACCGCAGGCATGGCTGTCAGGACCACCAGTAATACGTTGAGCAGGGTGGTGGTGTGGGAGAAGGTGCGGTCCACCTCGTCCTGGATGACCTGGCGAATGACGACGCTATTTTCAATGTCCTGTTGGACGAGCTGTTCGAGCTGGGGATTGCGGCGGACTTCTTCAAACTTTTCCCAGACGGAAGGGGGATAGGGGTAGAAGGGGACGAGCTGCTGCTGGGGACGGGAGCCAGGGCCGCTGTCTTTCTCGGTATTAGCTCCGGCATTGGCCACAGCGGCGGCGGTGGGTGTGAGGTTGGGGATTGAAACTTCTGCTGCGATCGCTGGGCCACTGCTCCAGTTGAGGATGTTGAAGCAGAGAAACACTGTGAGGGCAAAACTGAGGATGGCTGAGGGTATGGTTGGGGTAAGCCTTCTCGTTCTGAACCTGCCCCCAAGCTTGAGGCGGGACGATGCCACCCAGCTTCTGGCTACGTTTTTTGCTCGATTCAGAGCTGTCCAATGCTGTTGAGAGACCACCTTTGCCTATTCCATGCTTCCTTTCTAGGTTAAGGTTTCCCTAACCCATTGAGCAGTCCAAGTCTGGAAGAGCGGGCTATGTTCATCTGGATGAACTGTCTTTAGCTGCGATGGCGGCTTGGTTACTGCCGCGATCGGATAGATGGCTAAGGTTTAATTTAACCGTGGCTCTGGTCCATCGCTGGGGAATGCTCCTACGGGGGGCTCCCCTAGTATGTCTGACTGGTAGTACAGCCGTTTGGATTAAGCCTCGAAAAGTAGGGGCCTAAATCCTACAAACAAAGCCCCAGAATCTCAGTAGTACATCTACGAGATTCTGGGACTTTTAGCGTTGGCCTTCTGCGTCACGGGCAGTCGGTCAGCTTTGTCCTTCTGCACTGGGGGCAGTAAGTCAGCCTTGTACTTCTGCACCTAGAGTAGTAGATCCGTTTTGCTATTTTGCAGTGTGAGCAATAACTCGGCCTAGTTCTTAGGTATCGCAAAAAGCGGAGCATGCATGATTCTTGTACACTTTACTAGGTAGCTAGTTAGGCATACTTCCTACTAGGTAATAGAAATATGTCTAAATATTCGTAAGTGCGTTTAGGATTCACTTCTAGTCAGGATTGTAGCAATGTCTAAATCATTGGAAACAAAACCAACTACGCCTTCTCAAGACACGGGAATTTCTCTTAAAGATAAAGTGGAAATCGGTCAAGGTATTTTAACTATCTTACGTGATCTGATCGTAGCCTCTGCTATCGCTTTTCTATTCATTGATCCTGTGGCCTTCGGAGGAATGATGAGCAAAGTTGGGATTAATGGGATAGGTCCTGATGGCATAGACTGGGAAGCTAAATTCAAAGAGACTGATGCTCAATTCAAAGAGACTAATGCTCAGTTCAAAGCGACTGACGCAACACTTCTGGCTGAGAGTCAAGTAATCGCCAAACTAGAAAATAATTTAGAAAGATCAAATGAAACAATAGTTTCCCAAGCGAATTTGATCGAGCAACTAAAAACATCTACAGCTTTACCTTCAGCTCAAATAAAAGAGGAGTTAAATAGTGGGGAAAGTCAGATAAAAGAGAATGAAGAAGCTATTTCTGAAGCAAATTCTGTGAGTGTCCAAACTCAGGATTTACTAGAGGAAAACACTCCTCTAGTCAGCACTCAAATAGAGGAAGGTCAAGAGATTGATTCCTTTGTTCAGATTGTAAATGATTATTCAATTCAGATTTTATATAATGAGAAAAATCCTGATCAAGATGATATAGCAAAAGACATAAAGCAGAAATTAGAGGACTTAGGCATCAAGACCGAGATAAGCATTGCGCCTCATCAAGATAGTGCATCTTCTAATCAAATTCGATACTTCAAAGCAAACGAGAGAGATGTCGCATATGCTCTTCAAGTTGTCTTGGATGAAGTTGAACCGAATACAAAATTCAATCTCCAAACGGTTTATACTCCGACCCCTGGCTCAGTCTCAATATTTCTAAAGTCTTAAACGACTTTCTAAAGCAGCATGTGAATTCCGAGTCTCTGCTGAGTGATCCGAGAATCAGGGGACGTTCTCAAGCCAGGCAGATGCAACGGATTGTGACTGTGGTGGGAACCGTCACTGCATTCTTGGGAGTCTACGGCAGTATTAAAAGACATCCCTCTGCTTCAGTGCTGCCCTATGGCTGAGCCTATCGAAAATGAGTCCTCAGCCTTGCTTGAAGCTTTGCAGCCGCTCAGTGCAGAGGAGCAGCGCGAATTGCTGGGTAGTGAT
>CALIGI010000030.1 GCA_938021205.1 uncultured Pseudanabaenaceae cyanobacterium | reverse complement strand
CCCAACAAACTTCGCCCCCACCCAATTCGCATCAACAAACCGCGCCCCACGAATATCCGCCCCGCTAAAATCTGCCCCCGCCAGGTCCTGCCCCTTAAAGCTCCGCCCCCGCAAATTCTGCCCCACATAGTTCTGGGCAGTTTCAGCTGGCACCTTCTCCTTAACCTGTGTAGAAACCATCAAAAGCACCGGGAACAACAGGCTTGGACAGAATCCCCTTTATACCTGGAATCCTGATCTGCTAGCCCAATCCTTTGCGAAAAACTACAAAATCGCTGCTGCGCCTAGTCAAACACCGGGTGTCTCCTCCACCTTGAGAGAACGTGAGTTCGACCATTGCTGGCCCCCATCCCCTAACCCCTTGCCCCCAATTCTGGGGGAAGGGGAATCGAACACAAAATCCTAGTTTGGCCTCTTCCTCCCCTCTCCCACACTTGGGATGAGGGGTTGGGGGAGAGGGCGTTTTTGGGCTGTCGAATTCAGGTTGAGAGAAGCAGATTCATTTCCAACAAAGACACCCGATGTTTTAATCGCACCACCCAGTCAGCACCTACTGACTGCTAATCGGCCCCAAATACTTCTGCAAATAAGGCGAAAACACCTCATATATAAGCGTCAGCGGCTTGCCATGGTGCCAAAACAAATAATGCCGCCCCCAAAACGGCCCCGGCTGCCCAAACGCCTCCTCCAACGCGGTTGAATTGCCATAATGCAGCCCCTGCACATCTCTATATAGCTCCGTCCTTAGCCGCGCCAAACTCCGCCAAATCGGAATCGAGCGATTCTGCAAATACTCATCCACATGGCTCGCCTCCCACCAAGACGTCGCATAGGCCAAACGCTGCCCGCTCGCAGTCCGCAACCACACCTGCCGCCGCAACCTCGGCCCCGGCACCACCTGCACCAGCTCAGGAGCCCCATCCGCATCATCGCCAATCAGCGACATATCAATCACATCCACCTCCGTAGGCTCCCCCGTCAGCAACTGCAAATGCCGCGTCGGAGAGCCATCCCCCAACATCAGAATTTGCCAAGGCGGAGCCAATTGCCCATGGGGAACCCCCTTTTGAATGCAGGTTTCACCACATTCCCACTCGGGAGTGAGCATGTGCCAAGCAAGGGAGCTGGAAGTCGATTCAGTCAGAAGGGGAGCGGCGGTCACAGGTTGTTACACAACTTAATCTCTTTCCCATCATAGCGAGCCATTGGGTCACACGCTTCATCACTCCCCATCCATTGCTGCTTCGGGGGGTGATCCAGCTACTCATCCAAGTCGTGATCCTGAGCAGTCCTTGAGCCAGAAAAACCTTCTATGATAAATAGGACACAAACTTGCCAGCCCAGCCACATCCGCGATCGCTAACCCATAGATACGTCCCATGACCACGATTCTCGTCATTGAGGATGAAGACTCCGTCCGCAGCAACATGCTAGAGCTGCTAGAGGCCGAGGGCTTTGCCCCCTTAGGAGCCGGGGGAGGCCAAGAAGGCCTGTCCCTCGCTCGTCAGCACCATCCCGATCTCATTCTCTGCGACGTAATGATGGCAGATTTAGACGGTTATGGGGTGTTAGCTGGACTCCAGGAACAGCCCAAGACAGCGACCATTCCCTTCGTTTTTGTCACCGCAAAAACAGCTCGCGGCGACTGGCGTCAAGGCATGCAGCTGGGAGCCGATGATTATTTGACCAAGCCCTTCACTGGCAAAGAATTGCTAGATGTGGTCACCGTCCGGATTAACAAACGCGCCCAGGTCAACCAGCTCCAAAGTCAGCTCCAGGAAATGGAAAAGCTGAGCTTACTCAAAGATGACCTGATCAGCACCGTTTCCCACGACCTGCGCACGCCATTAATGAACATGAAAATGGCGATCGAAATGCTGCGGGTCTCCCAGGACGACAGCCAGCGAAATAAGTATCTAGAAATCCTGCGCAATGAATGCCTGCGGGAAACAGAACTGGTCAATAATCTACTGGAATTGCAACGCCTAGAAGACCAAGGCGATCAACTCTCCCTAGACAACATTGAATTAAGTCCCTGGATTACCGCCCTAGTCAATCGCTTCCAATTGCGCCTTGATGCCGTAGATCACCTTCTACGGCTGGACTTAGCGGAGGATCTGCCCACTCTCCGCTCCGATCGCAACGGCCTGGATCGCCTCATGACAGAGTTACTGAATAACGCTTGTAAATACACCCCCACGGGGGGCCATCTCCAGCTCAGCATCATGCTCCTAGAGCAAAAGAACCTGGAGCCCAAACTCCGGCTCAAGCTAGGCAACGAGGCCGAAATCCCCTCCGCAGCCCTGCCGAAACTATTCAATAAATTCTACCGAGTCCCCGCCGGAGACAAACGGCAACAGGGGGGCAGTGGCTTGGGCTTAGCCCTGGCAAAGCGGCTCGTGGATGCATTGCAAGGCGACATTGCGATCGCCAGCGACCAGGGTTGGACCACCGTCACCGTAGACCTCCCCCTTTCCTTGAGCTAAAAGCCAACCCAACCCAACGACTCCAAACGCCAGTAGAACAGGAAAATACGTCAGATTTAGCGCTAGGATCTTATGCCAAGAGAATTTCTCAGGAATGCCCCTTTAATTAGACCGAATACCACCGTAGGGACATGGCGTGCCATGTCCACAGTAGGATTCCAGCGCCTAACGGTTTAATGTAATCCTCATTCCTAAAGAACAAGAATTAAATTAAACCTTCCCCCTTCCCAATGGGGATTTGAGGGGGATCGGCTGCTTGACTTGCCGTAGCGAGATCCCCCCAGCCCCCTTAGAAAGGGGGAGCGCGTCAAATCACAGGATTAATAAATCCTCGTCCCTCAGCAAATTTCCAAGCTTTATAGCCTACACCCAGGAGTCCAGCCTTGCTCACCCGCCTTCAATATCTATTGCGAGAAACCTGGCTGGGACTCAAGCGGGGCGGCTGGATGAATTGGGCCGCAGTCAGCACCGTGACGGTGCTGCTGTTCTTGCTTGGAGCTGGCATTTTAGTCAGTTGGCAACTCGACTACGTCGTGAATCAGGTGGGGAGTCAACTCGAGGTTGCAACCTTCCTAGAGTCTGGGGTCACCGCAGAATCCCTCAAGCCGTTTGTGGAGAAATTGCCAGGGGTCGCAGAGATCGAACTCATTTCAAAGGAGACTTCCTGGGCCAACCTCGTCAAGGAATTGGGTTTGGAGGGGGTGAAAGGAGCCACAGAACAATTAAGTGGCAATCCTTTAGTGGATGAGATTCGGGTACAAGCGCGATCGCCCGAAGCCCTCACCCCTCTCGTCGAAGCCCTACGAGATCTCAAAGGCATCGACGAAGTGCGCTATTTACCCGAAGTGCTGCAACAGCTCACCCAGCTCAATGCAGGCTTAAACCGACTGGGGCTGGGTGTGGTCTCCCTGCTAACGCTAGCCTCCCTCGCCGTAATTACCACCACCATCCGCCTCATTGTCATTGCCCGCCGCAAAGAAATCGAGATCATGCAACTAGTAGGAGCCACTTCTCGCTGGATTGCGCTGCCGTTTGTACTCCAGGGCCTGGCCTTTGGTTTAACAGGGGGAGCCTTAAGCTGGGTCTTACTCAAGGGAGCCCAGCAGTTTCTCGCCACCGTCCTGGCAGAACAGCCCGTCCTCATCCAATCACTCATGGACGCCAAAGCAATTACGGCAGTTCAACAGCTGCAATTGCCCCTGATACTTTTGGGCTTTGGGGGAGCCGTTGGCATCATTGGCAGTCTATTTGCGGTCCAGCGCCTCGCTCGCCAATAGCGCTAAAGTCTGGGCAAACCAGAGCTGACCCTAAAAGAATTTTGACTTTATTTTCTCATGCTTGATTCTCTGAATTCGTTAAGACCTTCACTCACCACTCCAACTGCCAGACCAGCATGACTTCTAATCCAGCTAAACGGATTAACTGAACCCCAGATCTCTCCGGGGTTGTACTCCCATTTCACCCAAACTGGCTTTCGTTTTCCTGGGGGTTTACGTAAATTTGGGGTGGTTGCCTATGAGACTATTTAAGACATACCTAATTTTCCAAGGTTGACACCCCCCAGGACCCCATTCCTCCCTTTTATAGGCGGCTTCAGCTTCGGTGGTTGGACCCCGTGGTGTGGTTTTTTATCCCCGCGCATTATGCCGACATCCGCAACTACAGCGGACCTCGGCTCAACCGAGCCCTCAGTTGGTGCAACAAGGAAAGGAATTATGGGAACTCGTGCAAACCCTGCAAATCATCACACTCGCTTCAAAGGTCGCGGCCTAGGCACACGCCACAAGCAGCCCCCTTTGAGTGTTTTGGTTCACTGGCGTGTCGATCAGTATGTCCGTGCTAAGCCCAGCAAGTCAGACTGGCTCCGCTCTGCTATTTTTGAAAAGATTGAGCGAGAAGGCTGGCAGCTCCAAGATGACGAACTGGTACCAGTAGAGATGCCCAAGGCAGCCGGTATGTAGGCTGGGTTGATGAATTGAGCCGTAGCCCATGGCTTCTTGCCAGGGCTACCATCCCTACGCTCCAGCGTAGAAGATCACTACGGCCATGGCATATCGTCACGTTAAAGCTTGCAGTGGATTGATGCCGGTGCAAGCTTTTATTTTATGGATTGTCATCAAGGTCACATCAATTAGAACATCCACAATCTGTCAAAGCGATACATGACAGGTGTGGCAAATAGCAATGTGAGTCGCAAAATCCCAACCAGTGAAGACATTGCTCAAGGCTCTGGTCCCAATTATGTAAGAGGTTATTTGAGAATGCGGCCAAGCATCAAACTTGAAACCTCGACCAGCCATGAAACATCGAAATCTCGTTAATTTTGGCAGCACCATCGGTAATCCTGCGACCCCTAGATGCCTTGCTCAAAGACCCTCTAAAGCGATTACAGGCCATAGAGATTGGGTAGTCTAAGAATAATGACTTAATGCCCTCCTGGTTCGAACTGCCACCAATCCTATGTCTAAGCTGGCTATTCTCTGCGTTGACGATGAAACGATTATTCTGAACAGCCTCCGGCGCCAGCTAAGGCGAGCTTTCAGCGACAAATATGTCTATGAGAGTGCAGAAAGCGCTGATGAAGCCTTTGAGATTATCCAAGAATTTGAAGAAGAGGGCAGTGACGTCATTGTCATTGTGTCCGACTGGCTGATGCCCGGAATGAAGGGAGATGAGTTTCTCTCGAAGGTCCATCAAGATCACCCTAGGGTCGTCAAAATTTTACTGACGGGTCAGGCCGATGAAGAAGCGATTAGTCGTGCCCAGGAACAAGCCAATTTACATCAGTATTTGACGAAACCTTGGAAATCGGATGAGCTCGTCAACTGCATTCGCTCTGGCTTAGAGGCTATACAGGCCCAAATCTAGGACAGTTTTTCAGCTCATCTTCTAGGCTATACAGCCATGCTTTATAGGTCTCATAATCCAGATATTGAGGGGGAGTGAGTTCGGGGCAATTGGATTTTAAGACAGCCTCATCTGCTTTTGGTTTCCTAGATTGCAATCGCTTAATCCATTCATTCTCCCTTCTTTCTGACTCTCCATGAAGTCCATCCCTATCGGCATTTTGCATTCTATCTCGGGGTCCATGGCGCAACATGGACAATCCATGGTTGATGCTGTGTTGATGGCCATCGAAGAAATCAATCAGAGTGGTGGGGTTTTAGGGTGGCCGGTGGAGGCCGTGATTGAACCCTGTCGGACAGAAACAGAGTCTTTTTTAACTGGGGCACGTCATTTACTACGAACCCAAGGCATTACCCAGGTTTTTGGGGGCTGGAATTCAGATGCCCGCAAAGCGATTAGCCATCTGTTTGAAGAGCATAATGCCCTGCTGTGGTATCCCTTGTCCTATGAAGGGGCGGAGCTGTCCCGCAATATTTTCTATGGAGGGGCTTGCCCAAACCAGCAGGTTGAGCCAGCCATTGATTGGCTCTTGCAACAAGGTAAGCGACGCTTTTACCTGTTGGGCTCTGACTCGGTTTATTCGAAGCTGACCAATAAGGTGGTGGCGGCTCGACTCAGTCGCCAGGGCGGACAAACATTAGGTGAGTCCTACATTCCCTCAGGAGCAAATGACTTTGAAGCAGCGATCGCGGAAATTAAGCGGCTGCAACCCGATGTTGTCTTCAATACCCTCAATGCCCATGCCCAAGTAACTTTTTATCAAGCCTACGCGGCAGCAGGAATCACCGCCGAACAAACCCCTATCATATCGACCAGCTTCACCGAAATAGACCTGGCCCAGCTAGGTGACATTGCTACGGGCCACTATGCGATCTGGAGCTATTTTCACGGCCTTAAAACTCGAGCGAGCCAAAGTTTCATAACTCGTTTTCAGGCACGATATGGTCCTGAGCGGATGGTATCCGATCCCATGGCCACGGCCTATAGCCAGGTATTTTTATGGCAACAAGCCGTCGAATCAGGGGAGTCTTTCAAGGTTGATGACGTTCGTGTGGCAGCCTACGGAGAGCAATTCGAGAGTCCCTTTGGTCCCCTCTGCGTCAATATTAATCATCACTCCAGTAGACCCTTGCTGATTGGTAAGGCAACGAAAGCGGGGAAGTTTGAAGTTGTTCACAGTCAGACTGACCTGATTGAACCGTTTCCCTGGCTAGGGGTTGAAACCACAGACTTTGCCAATAGCGCTGTGGTAATCGACATGTTGGCCCAGGTGAGCCGCAGCATGCAACAAGCTTGGGAGCTAGAACAGAAGTCTACGGAATTGGAAGATGCAGCGCATCAGCTTGCCGCAGAAGTTGTTGAACGCCATCGGGCCGAAGAAGAGGCCCATTTGTTGATTGACATCAGCAAGACCATGACCGAGGCTCTCGATTTTGAAACGGCCATGTATTCCGCGATTTCCCATGTTTGTCGCGTCACCTTCTGGCCCTATGGTGAGGTCTGGATGCCCAGTACTGATGGAAAAGTACTACTACCGACCGATATTTGGCGACTGGACGACAAGTTAGTGAGCCCCGAGCAACAGCTTGCTTTAGAAAATTTGCATCAGCAACATCAAAGTCAGCAATCTCATCGAAATCAGGATTTACTAGGTCGTGTCTGGGTCCAGGGAGAGGCGGAGTGGAGCCAGAACTATGGCAACAAGCATGGTGCAGTAGCAATTCCCATTTTGGCAGCTCAGCAAACCCAGCAGTCTGCAGATTGGCAAAATGCCGTGGAAAGCTTGAATAGCGATCGCGTCCTTGCAGTGTTGCTATTTGTCATCCCCGAAAGTCGAGCTGAAGACACCCGCCTAGTGCGATTAGTGTCTGCAGTGGCGGCTCAACTGGGAAGTGCCGTTCAGCAGAAACAGGCGGAGCGGCTACTGCGACAAAAGAACCAGCAGTTAATCAAAACCCTACAAAAGCTCAAAGCAGCCCAAGATGAGCTAGTTCAGTCAGAAAAGATGGTTGCGCTGGGTCAACTTGTGGCGGGAGTTGCCCATGAGCTTAATACCCCCTTAGGTGCAATTTGTTCCTCCACAGAATACATCAGCGAATTTCTCGATTACGACTTGCTAGAACTACCGGGATTTTTTCAATCCCTATCGCCTGTCAAACGGCGATTCTTTGGCCAGTTACTCCAAGGTAGCCAGAAGCGCTCCTCATTTCTCTCTAGCCGAGAACGACGACAACTCAAGCGATCGCTCCAACAATCGTTAGAAGCTCTAGAGATACCGGATGCTAGCAGCTTCAGCGATGAACTCATGTCGATTCGCGCAGTTTGGGATGTAGAAGCAATTTTGCCACTGCTCAAAGAGCCCGGTAGCTTGGAATTTTTGCAATATATGGGACGGCTCTTGGAGCTACGCAACAGTGGCCAAGACATCACAATTGCTGCGGAACGAGCCTCTAAAGTCGTCTTTGCCCTGAAGACCTACGCGCACTACGACCACCAAGGTGACCTACGCCAAACCAACATGGAAGAGAGCTTGGAGACCATGCTGACGCTCTACCAAAATAAGCTAAAGCATGGCATTGAGATCGAGCGCAGCTATGGTCGCATCCCTAGCATTGCCTGCTATCCCGATGAGCTAAACCAAGTTTGGATGAACCTGATTCACAATGCCATTCAAGCCATGGATGAGCAAGGTCAGTTAAGCGTAGCCACAAGCCATGGGCAAGATTGGATCCATGTGAGTATTGCAGATTCGGGCTGCGGCATTCCCCAAGACATTCAAGAACGGATGTTCGAGCCCTTTTTTACCACCAAGCCCCCTGGGGAAGGCAGTGGATTGGGACTCGACATCGTCCAGAAAATTGTTTGCAAACATGGCGGTAAAATCAGCGTAGCGTCAGAGCCAGGCCAAACCTGTTTCACCGTGTCATTACCTATACATGCAACCAGTCCTGCCTCATCATTAGAAGAATCCCATCCAAATCTAGAGAGTGCCTGAGCTTGCCAAAGGCAAAGGGGAGAGCGAATCAGGTTGCGGGATGAATAAAGTCTCGTTTCCTAGAGTCCATCATCATCTTGCCTATCACCATGGCGAGTAATTTCCAAATAAATATGCTCCAAACGCACGGAGTGCAGGGCAGCAGCCTCAATGGCAATGCCATCTAGTTGCTTCAGCAAGCCTCTCAGGTCTAGAGCGCCGGGCAGCCAAAGAGCAATGCCGCTGCCGTAACGCCGGGTAGGCCAACCCAGCGCTTGGGCACGGGCCAAGACTGTAGCTTCATCTGGACTATCAATTTGAGCGATCGCCTCTGCCTGGACAACCTGCCGCAGCTCTTCTAAAGTACCTTCTCGCAAAAGCTGCCCCCGGCGGATGATGCCGATGCGATCGCATAACCGCTCCGCCTCTTCCAATAAGTGAGTCGTCAGCATCACGGTGACGCCCTGGGCTTTGAGTTGTCGAATCAACTCCCAGAGTTCGTAACGTGCCTCAATATCCAAGCCAGTGGTAGGCTCATCTAAAATCACGAGTTTGGGCTGGTGAACCAAGGCTAGGGCAATGCTGAGGCGACGCTTCATGCCACCACTGAGGGATTCGGCGGGGCTATGGGCGCGATCGCTTAGGTTAACCTGGGCCAGACATTGAGCCACTCGATGGCGTCGTTCTGCTTTGCGCAGGCCGTAGAGCTGGGCGAAGAAGTTAAGATTCTCAGCGCAGGTGAGACTGTTGTAGAGCAGGTTCTGCTGGGGGACGATACCGACGAGTCGCTTCGTGGCTTCGCTGACGGGGTGGCCCGCAATAGTAATGGTGCCTGCATCGGGGGCGAGGAGGTTACAGATGAGGTTGATGGTGGTGGTTTTGCCCGCGCCATTGGGGCCAAGGAGACCGTAGATTTCGCCGGGTTGGAGAGTTAGGGTGAGGTGATCTAGCGCTGGGAGATCACGAGTTGCAGAGACATCTATTGCGGAGGCGTTGGGTGTAGAGGCAGGTCGCCAAAAGTGCTGGCGGGGCTGATTGCCGTAGCGCTTGGTTAAGCCTTCAATTTTGAGCATGGGATCGGTCATGGCTGGATCGGTCATGGCTATAGCCTGCGCTCCACTTGGACCATACGGCGGTAGGAGAGCCAACCTGCGACGGTAACACCGATGGCAAACAGAGTCAGAAAGGTGAAGTGGTTGCCCATGGTGTCGAGCCCTTCACCGCTGGCAACGACGGCCATAAGGGCTTCGTTCATGTGGAAGACGGGGTTGTATTGGGCGATATCCAGCAGGGATTTTGGAAAGAAGCGCGTGGGCAGGAAGGCTCCACCGAGGATAAGGAGGGGTACACCGAAGGCGGCGACGAGGGCGTTGACATCTTCGGTGCGGCGGGCAAATTGGGTGCCGAGGATAAAGCCGACGCCGACGTAGGCCATGACGCTGAGGGCGATGATCAGGGCGGCGAGGAAGGGGTTGCCTTGGAATTCTGCACCGACAACTAGGGCTAGGAGAATGACCACTAGACTTTGGCCCAGGGCGATCGCCCCATGGGCCAAAAAGATTCCCAGAAAATAGGACAAACCACTGAGAGGCGACATAAACAATCGCTTCAGCGTCTGCTGTTCCCGCTCAGCGACGACGGTGGCGACGCTGCCGCCCAGGCAGCTAAAGAAGAGAGCGGCACCAACGAGGGTGGCAGGGGCAGCGTTGGCATAGGCTTCGGCGGTGGGAATTTGGGCGCGTTCGGCGAGGATACTGCCGTTGAGCCAAAGGATGATGGCGGGGAAGATGGCCCAAAAGATGAGGCTGCGGCGACGGCGGAAGAGCTCCGTGAGGATGCGTTGGGCGATCGCTACAGCTTCTTGGCTATAGCGCAGGAGTTGTCGCTGGGGCGAGGCTCGACGGGGCGAGGCGGTGTTTGGGAGGGGAGGCTGCATCGAGGCTTTGCGGACTAGGGCACTAAATCTTTCCTGAATGTATCAGTAGAGGTGGTTTCAAGCGTGGTGAAGTCTCTGATGAGCAGGTAACGTGAGCGTTGATATTCATTTCAAAAATGCTGTGGAAAGTTTACTTTTCTACCTCTTATCGCGAGTCGGCGTATATTCTGTAACTGCGCTGCAACAAGAGCTGTTTTGCTATGTCTCAACCGCCAGAGCCTATTGGGCTGACCGAAATGATCGAGCGAGTGAAGCAGGATTTGCTCTCGGCCAATGCACCTTCTGGGGATGATGCTCCGGTATTTTTTGTGGAGTCTGTGGAGCTAGAGCTACAGGTGGTTGCGCAAAATGAAGCGGGCGTTGGTCTTAAGATTGGGGTGATTCCCTTTTCTCCGATTAAGGGCGAGGCCAAAATGAAG
>CALIGI010000029.1 GCA_938021205.1 uncultured Pseudanabaenaceae cyanobacterium | reverse complement strand
CCCATCACCGGCCCCGGAGCCGATCGCGGCATGGTGTTCCAGGATTACAGTCTCTATCCCTGGATGACTGTCCAAAAAAACGTGGAATTTGGTCTTAAGCTCCAAGGCATTGCCCCCAAGGCCAGACGCAAGTGGGCCTCTTACTATTTGGACATGGTGGGACTGGCCAATTCAGCCCAAGTCTTGCCGAAGCAACTATCCGGGGGCATGAAGCAGCGCGTGGCGATCGCCCGTGCCCTCACCAGCCAGCCCAAGATTCTGCTGATGGATGAACCCTTCGGTGCCCTGGATGTGCAAACCAAGGAGACCATGCAGCAGTTCATGTTGGAACTTTGGCAGCGCACAGGCACCAGCATTTTGATGATCACCCATGATGTGGACGAAGCGATTATCCTGGCCCAGCGCATCTATGTATTAGCGGCTAATCCCGGCCGGGTTCAGGCTGAAATCGCAATCGACATCGGCCAAGAGCGTCCTCCCGAGATCAAGCAGACCCCTGAGTTTCTCCATTATCGAGAAACGATTCTCAAATTGCTCAAGGCCCCAGCCATTACCACCAGCTGAGACGCACCCCAAACAGATCACCCAAAACCCTGGTAGGGGCGAAGCATTGGGCAATCTATCCTCCGTTCACATCTCCAATTAACCGCCCCAATGCTTCGCCCAGCCTTTGCTGATGCCTTGGCCAAGCGATCATTAGGGGTCAACACCTGATCTCGCTGCATTGGGCAAAGCATCGGGGCGGAGTTCAATGAAAAGGCACCAGACCATTTGGCCCGATGCTTTTCCCCTACGATCGCGTTCGCGTTTTCTAAGCCGCCGCCCCATCCTTCTGCTGCTGCTTCAAATATTCAAAAACGCTCTTATCACCAATGTCCGGTGGAATGGCCTGAATCGCTTTCCGCAGGGCAAAGACCCCAAACAGCACGGCCCAAAACATCAATAATACCCGCTCCGTTCCCGCTGTCATCAGCCCACTCATGTGACCCAGCAGCAGCAATGGCACTATCGGTGTCAGGCCCTTGGTTTCCAAACGGTTAAAGCAGAAGGCTTCCTTAAAGAAAATCCCGGTCAGAGCCGCAAAGGTGAAGCCGACTCCAAAGATCAGCAGCGGCTGCTCGTAGATTCGCAAGGCTAGAGGTTGGGCACTGGTCAGGGCGATCGCTGCCGAAGCCACCCCACCAATCAACCAAAAGCCCTGCAACACCCGGTGCAGCACTTTGACATAAATATGGATGTAAAACAGACTCACTCCCAGGCCAGCCCAAAACAACGCATAGAGCGGCGTCAGCAGCGACAGCGTTAGGGGAGCATCGGCCTGCCAGATGACCAGGGCCGTGGCGATCGCAAAACTCACCGCCGCCGTCACCAGCCCCGCCCGGTAAATCACGACTTCGCGGCGATCGCTCGCATCAACAGTAAAGGAACCAAACTGCCCCTGATAAATCGGGGTAATGTCAGCATCAGCGGTGGAAGTCATAGCCAAAACCAAACGTCAATTCACTACGGACTGTCAACTGTTAACAGCCTATCAATTCCTAACCTAAAGGGGCGAAGGCATCACTGTGCCCTCGCCCCTCAAGACTTAACGATTAATAGTTAGGTGGCGGAGTCGCGTTTACTCCTCGTCCTCTGCCTCATCAGCAGCGGGATAGACAAAGCCCTTAGCGCGGCCAGTCAACACAGACTTGCCCTGGGACAGTGCCTTCTCAGCAGCAACGCGGGCCTTAGCTTTCCAGTGAGCGTGCCGAGATCTACGCTTCTGCTTGGATGTTTTCTTCTTTGGGACTGCCATGATCGATTGCCTTAACGCCGAATAGTTTGCTTGCAACGAAACGGGGAATCTCCCCATCCCATTCGCGCCCTGGCTCTGCTGAAGACAACTTCAAAGCGCGATTATCAATAGTACGCAGATCAGTTCATCAGATCAAGGGCGATCGCACAAAATGGCCAAATCCATCCACTCTCAAGGGCTCAATTTTGAGTTCATGCTAAACATTACGCTTCATTGCGAGGCGTAAAGATCACCCAGAAGCCCGTGCTATCTCTAGGTAACGAGGCCGTTTAAGAAAATCTAAAAACTTTTTAATCCTATGGCAGCTCAAAATTTCCCTGCGCCTAACCGTAGCCAGAGCACACCAGAGGACTTCTCAAACTACGTCGCTCATCTCCAGCTTCACATGAGCCTCCAAGCTCGCAATCTGGTGCCCCATATCAACCAGCCCCAAGACAGTAGAACTACCATGCTGAGAGAGACTCAAGCTCTCTGCGAAAAGCAAATCTCTCGTCAGTCCTAAGCCAATCCTCGCGATTGCAGCATTGAATTCAAGGTCGGATCTAGCGCGTAGGTCCGGCCTTTTGAGTTTCTAGCTACTTCTGACTCGCGCTTCCTTCGGAAGCTTGCTGCGCAATCGCCCACCCTCTCCACCACCAGAACCGCACCGCTGTGACAAGCTCTAGAATGTAACAGAACATTTCAGTGCCAGCGCCGCAGCCTAAACCTGATGCAAGCGCTGGCCTCTGGGTCCGGGGAACGGGAGAACGATTTTGATTTGGAAAGCGCTGACGCCGCTTTGCCGCAGAAACCTGCTGACGCTTTTTGGAGCAGGTATTTTATTTTGGGCAAGTCTGACGATGTTTTTGCCCACGCTGCCCCTCTATGTCAGGCATGTGGGTGGCAGCCCCGCTGATGTGGGGCGGGTGATTGGCGGCTTTACCATCGGTCTACTGCTGTTTCGGCCCTACCTGGCAGGCATGGCGGATCGCACGGGCCGCAAGCCTGTCCTGCTCCTGGGCATCGCAGCGGTGGCGATCGCTCCCCTGGGCTACCTTCTCACCGACCAACTTGGACTGCTGTTTGGTGTGCGCATCTTCCACGGCATCAGCGTCGCAGGGGTGACCCTGGCCTACTCCGCCCTCGTGGCTGACATTGCCCCCATCAAGGTGCGCTCCGAAGTGCTCAGCTATATGAGCCTGACCACGCCCACCGGCATGAGCCTAGGCCCCGCCCTGGGCAGCACTTTGCTGGACCGCAGCGGCTATGTACCGCTGTTTTTGACCGCAGCAACATTGGGACTGCTCAGCTTCGTACTGGCGCTCCAGGTTAAGGAAGCAGCAAGGCCCCAACTCGCCCAAGCGGACCTAGCCAGCGCCTTGCCCTCTCCCCCGCCCCCTCTCCCAAGGTTGGGAGAGGGGAGCCAGAATATCGGGCAACGTCTTGCGGCTCGACTCCCCTTCCCCCGAAATCGGGGGCAAGGGGCTGGGGGATGGGGGCTAGCAAAAGCTGGATTCTGGCATTACCTAAAATCCCCAGCCATCCGCATCCCCACCCTGATGATGCTACTCATCGGCCTGGGCTTCGGCACCCTATTGACCTTCACAGCGCTCTATCTCAAAGAAGAGAACGCCACCATCACCCTGCTCCTGCCCTGGCTGCAATTACCCATCAATGGCAATAACTTCGGACTGGGTTTTGGGCCTCGGGAGCTGGCCATGAACGGAGGCCTCTTCTTCAGTGCTGCGGCCATGACCGGCTTTGTATTGCGCTTTGTGGCGGGGCTGATGTCCAAGCGCTTGGGCATGGGATTGCTGATGAGCCTAGGTATCGGCACCTATGGCATTGCCATGGTCATGCTCAGCTTGGCGCGATCGCCGGAAATCTTCCTGGCCGCCGCCATCATCGAAGGCGCAGGCTTTGGCCTGGTCATCCCCATGCTGTCCGTGCTGCTGGCCAATCGTTCTGAACCGGCCCAGCGGGGGCGGATCTTTGGCATTTGTCTGCTGGGACTTGACTTGGGTGGCGCGATCGCAGCCCCGCTCTTTGGCCAAGTCGCCAACAGCCTGGGCTACCGACCGATCTTTGGCATCGGAGCTGCCATGGTATTCCTCGCCCTAGCCCTGTTCCTCACCCGCGCCAACGCGAGCCTCGGCGAGTCCCTCCGCTTCGCCCTGGGCCAAGGCCCCGATGGCTACGCATTACCTGAAGCACAATCATCTGGCATGGGGCCAGTCGCACAACCCCGCCCCGCCCCCTCCACATAACCCCCTAGCAAACCCACAAATCTGTATATCCAAAGCAAAGACCCCACAGGTCAATCAACCTGTGGGGTCTTTGCTTGCCTTACGATAGGCGTTGAGAACGGGCTTGGAGGGATTCGAACCCCCGACCCTCTGATCCGTAGTCAGATGCTCTAATCCACTGAGCTACAAGCCCTCGGCCTCAACCCCTCATTTATAGCATATGGATACTGTGAACGGTCAACCCCCGGTTTCAAATTCTTTCCAACCTTTCCCACAACATTCGGCTCCAGTCTTAACTCACCTCGATTCCCAGGGCAATGCTCATATGGTGGATGTTTCTAGCAAAGCCCCCACCCTGAGAGAAGCGATCGCCCAGGGAGTCGTTCAAATGCAACCTGCAACCCTTGCTGCGATCGCCACAGGCAACAGCCCCAAAGGAGATGTCCTAGGCACCGCCCGTCTCGCAGGCATTATGGCCGCGAAGCAAACTGCCCAGCTCATCCCCCTCTGCCATCCCCTCCCCATTTCTAAAGTGGTCGTCGAGCTAGAAGCTGATGAGACCATACCGGGCTACCGCATCACCGCCACCGTCCGCATCAAGGGGGAAACGGGCGTGGAAATGGAAGCCCTCACCGCCGTTAGCGTTGCCGCCCTCACCCTTTACGACATGGCAAAGGCCCTAGAAAAATCCATGGTGATTGGCCCCATCCAACTCCTCAGCAAAACAGGAGGAAAATCTGGGGACTATCGCAGGGTTGAGACAGCCCCCTAGGGAACAGTCTCAACCTAGTTAAAAATAGGCAGTCCAAGCGGAAGGCGATGCTGGTTATATTCGGAAACCCTGAAATCCATAGAGATCGAGATCACAAATGTCAGGATTTCCCTACGGTGAAGTACTGAACTTTGTGGGGCTGTCAAAGGGGGAATGGATTTCTGGGAAAAATAAGCCTGTACTCAGATTTATGGCATTGCTACTGGTCATGGATAGCGCATCTCCAACCCTGCTCAGTCGTGCCCATCAAGGGCAACCACTGGCGATCGCAGCATTGATTCATCAAAACCTCGACAGTGATGAAATCGACGTCACAGCTTGGAAAAAGCAGGGCCTACTCAACATTGACCTAATGAGCTTTGAGCGGCTGGTTAAAACGGAGATGCTTCCCACCATTCGCCAAACGTTGGCAAATACGGCCCCAAAAGGCATTCGTGCCATCAAAGTGAGTAGCTATGTCTATGGCGAGGAAATGCCCTGCTGGATGGAACGTATGGGCGCAACCGCAGACCTCGCTGCAGTTGACACCATCGGGGGGGCGGCGGGCAAGAGCTTGGCTCGTTCCTCAGTACGTATCTGGGCGAATCAATTGGGAAATCGCTGGCAGGATCTGGTTCTGGGCCGCCACCAGCGCCGCTTGGCAACAGGCGCGATCACATCTCTGGTCCTAGTCGCTGCGGCCCTCAGCATCTCCCTCAACCGCAGCTCCCCCACCCCATCCTTTGCCAACCAAGCCGAGGAGAACCGAGCGATCAAAGCCCGCACCCAAAAGCCTAAGGTCAAGAAAGCCAGAACCGCAAACTCCAAAGTCTCCAAGCAGGAAGACGCCGCTCCTGCTGCTGGCTTACAGCAACCCGCTCCCTAGAACCACGAACCGAGCCATCATCTTAGGAACGGCGAAGAGCCTCTAGACTGGGCGTTCGGTGAACGGCGAGACCCAGAAGCTTCGCAGCCTGGCCGCCCTCTGTGAGGGGAAGAAGCTCTGCCCCACCCCAGCCAAGAAAAGAACAAAACCGCCCCACCTAGAGAATCTTCAGGTGGGGCGGTTTTGATTTCAATCGTCAGTTAGCGGCTAACGCACAGGAGCCTTGGCCGAAGCATATTGCCCCAAAACATCCTGACTGAGGCGAACCACTGTTTCATCTCCCTCAATCATCAGCAGATAATGACCTTGCTTTAGGTGATGGCGATAAATACTCAAACGCCCCATCTCACTCACCATGCCAATCAAGGCACCTAACCCAGCGCCTAAGGCACCCCCCGCCAAGGCAAAGCCTGGAATAATCAGCGCCAACATCCAATGACTCCAGTCAAAGGGCATTTCATATTTGCCATGGAGCAGACCCACCATGGCGAAGCCCACTGCCGAGAACAGAATACAGGCTAAAAATGCGCAAGCTTTAGCTCGCTGGCGGGCCACGCGTTGGGGTTCTACAAGCCCCACCCATTCAGGCTTACTGTACCCCTCACCGACCAAAGCCAAATTCTCCGGAGAGACGCCATGGTAATGCAGCAATCGATAGGCCATGAAGGCCGTCGAAGGCGAGGGGAAAACGGCGATCGCAAGATGGGCGTTGCCGAAACGAGACGTCTTGCGCCGCAGATGGGAAATTGTCACTGAAGATGTCCTTAGCCCAGCCTTCACGTCAGCCCACTCCACTTAAAGTTCGATAGATAGCAATGAGATGCAGCCACTTTTCAAAACGAATAACTGAAAAGGGGGAGTTCAAATTGCGGTAATGGCAAATCATCCAAGGTGGCCCTTGAACCAGACCAACAAAGTTGGAATTTCAATGTGAAAGCTCACATCAGACTCGGCAAGCCTGCAATTCCACCAGGGGACCCTGGGGTCAACTGTCCTTACTCTAGGTGCATCTTCGGACAAGCGTCTAGAAGGGTCAAACCCTATGTTGACGACATCCGAATTTGGGGGGGTTCCAGCATTCTATCCCCGTCTCCCCGCGTAATTGCCTAGGAGCGACCGTTTCTGGGAAAGTCTTCACAATTCAACTCAGGGATATTTCGCACAGTTCTCCCTTGGAGTCAAAGGCTGAGAGCAATTCATCAAGCGGCATTTCTACGCATCTCCATTGGTCCAACTTCTGCCCAGAATCAATCTCCCCAGCTCTGTCGTTTCGTAGGAGAATTAAAGAGAATTCACGGTCTGTTTAATAACCGTGGAAAATTAGTCCGCCCCTCATCCGCTGTTCTCAGCCTAAAGTCGTATGCCTCCCCGTTGGCCCCGTAAACCCGATCGCATCAATGATCTGGCCTTTCGCCGCTTAGAAGATCGCCTCAACTTTGCCGTCCATGTGGCAGCCTTCTCAGCCTTTAACTCAGTGCTGTGGTTTCTCCAGATTCTCAAACCCCGTTGGGAAAACCTACCGATACTGACCGGAGTTTGGGCTGCCGCACTGTTAAGCCATGCCCTATACGTCTTCGTAATTGCCAAATACGAAGAGCCGTCGACCTAAGCGAATATTTGGAAAGTCATAAAAGCAGCACAATTGACATATTTTCCTCTATTTGGGTTGGATTTCACGCCAATTGTGCTGCGAACAGCTCTATCTACCGAAAGCGAAGGCACTTTCCCAACATCCTCTAACGCGAGAGGGGCTGAAGTGCTTTGATGGGCTGCGAGAAACCAGGTTGAGCTCACTTTCACCAGTCCCTGCATCGGAGACATCCCATGGCTGTTACCACAGAATTCATTGAGAACCTCGCCGCCGACATTGGCAGCAAGGTCTACATCGACATCGCCAAATGGCACCTTTATCTCAACGATGCCCACCTGCATAGCCCACTAGCCGAGAAGCTTTCGGCTTTACTGGAAAACAATGATCTGAGCGAAAGCAGCGTCAACGCAGTATTAGCCAGCTTTCAGGTCTCCGTGGGCGGTGGACAATCACAACTCCCTCTATCCGACCTCATCCCTAAGCAATGTTTACGAGACTTGATGGATACCCTTGAAGAACACCAACAAGACCTCTAAATCTTTTAAGTCGGACTGAAGCGACCTGCCCATTCTCCATCGAGTCACATTGAGACTCCGCAGGCCTTTTGGAGAGAAGCACTATCCTATGGGAAACGCAGCTAATTTTATTTCAACAGAATTTTATTTCAAGCCATATTGGCCGTTTAGAATTCCACTGATCAAATACAGTTAGATCACAACTGAAGATCCTCGGAGCTGTAGACTTTTAACAACATGCGGCAGTGTTTAGGCTGCAATTGTTTAATTTTCCCAGCCTAATTTTAAGCCGATCCTATGGCAACTGCTCCTCTCCGCACAAATCCCTTCGACGAGCTTCAAACTCGTTACTTGCTGCTGGGGGCAGTCGTTTGTTTTGTGGGCATCACCCTAGCTATTGTTTTTGTATTTCAGTCCATTGGCTTGCTGCAACCCAATGGGGCGTTATTTTACCCAGTCCTGATGCTGCTGTTCTACGGCGGCTTTGGGATTTGGCTGATGCGGTATCTCAAGGAACATAAGGTTGCCTTGCCACAGTTGTGGGGGCGATCGCCTAGCATCTGGCGCTGGGGCATGTTGCTCATGCTGGCTGGCCTGCTACTGCTCTTTAGCCTGGGGACCTTCCTCACCTACCTGGGCCTAATGTCCTGGATTGCACCGCCCCTTGGCGACGGCATCGTCAACTCCACCCAGGAAGGCATTCTGCCAGACCAAGCCTGGCTGGCTCAATTTATCAAGATCGTCGTCGTTGTCATCGCCGCACCCATCGTCGAAGAAATTGCCTTTCGCGGCATCCTGCTCCAGCGCTGGGAACGCAAATGGGGCGTCAACATGGCCCTCATTGCCTCATCCATTGCCTTTGGCGGCCTCCACATTAATAATCCTCTGGGCATGACCATGTTTGGCCTTGTCCTGAGCCTGCTTTACATTCGCACCCGTACCCTGGCCGTCCCCGTCGCCTGCCACGTCATCAACAACGTCTTTGCTCTGTGCCTCGAGATGTTCAGCAGCACGGGCGCTAGCAGCGAAGAAGCCAGCCAGATACTGGGCGTAAGCTTTTGGCTGGGCCTGTTGATGATGGCGATTTCTACGCCGATGCTGTGGATGTTTATCCAGCGCTCCTGGCCTCGGCACAACACCGTGATGCCCTACGTTCACAACATCCAGCAGAACACCAAAATCGTCCCCAAGGGGCGAGTTAGAGTGCGGTCTTAGGTAATTTCTGCGAAAAGGATAGAGCCGGCACTGCTCAAATTCAGGCTCAACCAGACTAGATTTTGCCCCCTCAGGCATCCGGGGTTACGGCAGGGCTGGCGATCGCCCTCTAATATGGGACGTTACGGAACGTATAACCTTGTCCCATGCCTAAGCAGCCAGCTGCCGACTCCAGCTCCAACCCCGCCAAAGTGACAAAAACCGTCCAAACCAGCGGAACAGACAAAGCAGGCAAAGCCAGCACCAAGGCCCAAAAAGCATCAACCAGCCAAAGCAAAGACAAGGCCGATAGGGCCAAACCCGCAGCTGCAAAAACGAAAACAGCAAACACCAGCCACACAGACAGCAGTAAGGCTAGCACTAGCCAAACGGAGAGTCGTAAAGCTGCTGGCAGCCAAACCCAAAAATCCACTGCCAAAACCGCTCGAAAATCCAACGCCGCCCCCAGAAACCCAGCCTCTCTCAGTGTCCTGAGCAAATCCATCGAACGGGAAATGATCCGCGTGAGGGGCGCACGCCAGCACAACCTCAAAGACGTTGATCTGGATATCCCCAGGGACAAGATGGTCGTTTTTACTGGGGTCTCCGGCTCCGGCAAATCTTCCCTCGCCTTCGACACGATCTTTGCTGAGGGCCAGCGCCGCTATGTGGAATCCCTCAGCGCCTACGCCCGCCAGTTCTTGGGCCAGGTGGACAAGCCCGATGTTGATGCGATCGAGGGCCTGAGCCCGGCCATCTCCATTGACCAAAAATCTACCTCCCATAACCCCCGCTCCACGGTGGGCACGGTGACGGAAATCTACGATTACATGCGTCTGCTCTATGGTCGCGCCGGTGAGCCCCATTGCCCCACCTGCGATCGCGCCATTGCCCCCCAGGCGATCGACCAAATGGTGGATCGCCTCCTAGAGCTACCGGAAAAATGTCGCTTCCAGCTCCTCGCCCCCGTGGTGCGTGGCAAGAAAGGCACCCACAAGAAACTGCTCTCCAGCCTGGCCTCGGAAGGCTTTGCCCGCGTGCGCATTGATAAAGAAGTGCGAGAGCTGGCAGACTCCATTGAGCTGGACAAGAACCTCTATCACGACATTGAAATCGTGGTGGATCGCTTGATCATGAAGCCCGGTTTGCAAGAGCGGATCGTGGATTCGCTGTCCACCTGTTTGAAGCATTCCGATGGCGTGGCGATCGCCCAAATCGTCAAACGTAAAAAGAACCGCGCCCCCCAAGTCGATCCCAACGAACCGGGCCAAAATCCTGAAGGTAATGCTGAAGCCTCTGGCGAAAAAGTCATAGACATGGAAGAAGCCCGCACCGCCCGTGAGGGCGTCGCCGCTGAACCCGCCGCCGTCTACGATGCCACCGACGAACGCGCCTTCGAGCGAGATCTCCCCGACGAAATCATCTTCTCCGAGAACTTTGCCTGCCCCGAACATGGCGCAGTTATGGAAGAACTCTCCCCTCGCCTGTTCTCCTTCAACTCCCCCTACGGAGCCTGCGCCAACTGCCATGGCATCGGCACCCTGCGTCGCTTCTCGGCAGAGCTGGTTATTCCCGACACGGCCCTGCCCATCTACGCCGCCGTGGCTCCTTGGTCCGAGAAAGACAACACCTACTACCTCTCCCTGCTGTGCAGCGTGGGCAAGGCCTACAACTTCGAGATCGGTAACACCTGGGACAGCCTTAATGAAGAGCAGCAGCACATCCTGCTCTACGGCAGCGACGAGCCCATTCTGATTGAAACGGACTCCCGCTATAACCAGAAAAAGGGCTACAAGCGCCCCTACGAAGGCATCCTGCCCATGCTGGATCGCCAATATAGGGACACCAGCTCCGAGACCTATAAGCAGAAGCTGGAAAAGTATCTGATCGACCAGAACTGCCATGTCTGCAAGGGACATCGCCTCAAGCAAGAAGCCCTCGCAGTGCGCATTGGCTCCTTCCGCATTACGGACTTTAGCCACAGCTCCATCCGCGATTGCCTAGTCAAGGTGCAGCATCTGACCGGGGAAGTGGAGGCTCCCGAAGGCGTGCGCCCCATGAGCGATCGCCAGTCCCAGATCGGTGAGCTGGTGCTGAAGGAAATTCGCTCCCGCCTGCAATTTTTGCTGGACGTGGGCCTGGACTATCTCAGCCTCTCCCGTAAAGCCATGACCCTCTCCGGTGGGGAAGCCCAGCGCATTCGTCTGGCCACCCAGATTGGTGCGGGTTTGACCGGCGTACTCTATGTGTTGGACGAGCCCAGCATTGGTCTACACCAGCGGGATAACGATCGCCTCCTAGGCACCTTGAGCAAGCTGCGCGACTTGGGCAATACCTTGATCGTCGTGGAGCATGATGAAGACACCATCCGCGCTGCGGATCACATCGTGGATATCGGTCCTGGCGCGGGCGTCCATGGCGGCGAAATCGTCGTCAACGGTCAGCTCGACGAGTTGCTCGCCTCCGAAACCTCCCTCACGGGCCTATACCTCTCGGGTCGCCGCCGCATCGAAACCCCAACGGAGCGTCGCGAGGGTAACGGTCGCAGCCTCAAGATGATTGGAGCCAAGCAGAACAATCTCAATAATTTGGACGTGGAAATTCCCCTAGGAATCCTGGCCTGCGTCACGGGGGTTTCCGGTTCGGGTAAATCAACTTTGATTAACGACCTGCTCCACCCCGCCCTGGACCATGGTCTGGGTCGTAAGATTCCGTTCCCCAAGGGTCTGGACGATCTCAAGGGCCTCAAGTCTGTGGATAAGGTCATCGTCATCGACCAATCCCCCATTGGCCGGACGCCGCGCTCCAACCCGGCCACCTACACCGGTACCTTCGACATCATCCGCGACACCTTCACCCAAACCGTGGAAGCGAAGGCACGGGGTTATAAGCCGGGGCAGTTCTCCTTCAACGTCAAGGGCGGGCGCTGCGAAGCCTGTAGCGGTCAGGGCGTAAATGTGATTGAGATGAATTTCCTGCCGGATGTCTATGTGCAGTGTGACGTGTGCAAAGGTGCGCGTTACAACCGCGAGACGCTGCAAGTGAAGTACAAGGGCAAGTCCATTGCTGATGTGCTGGGCATGACCGTGGAGGAGGCCTGCGAATTTTTCGAGAATATTCCCAATGCTTCGACGAAGTTGCAGACATTGGTGGATGTGGGGCTGGGCTATGTGCGGCTGGGCCAGCCTGCGCCGACGCTGTCGGGTGGTGAGGCCCAGCGGGTGAAGTTGGCGACGGAACTATCGCGTCGGGCGACGGGTAAGACGTTGTATTTGATTGATGAGCCCACGACGGGTTTGTCGTTCTATGACGTGCATAAGTTGCTGGATGTGGTGCAGCGGCTGGTGGATAAGGGCAATTCCATTTTGGTGATTGAGCATAATCTGGATGTGATTCGTTGCTCCGATTGGATTTTGGATCTGGGGCCGGATGGGGGCGATCGCGGTGGCCAAATTGTAGCGATGGGGACACCAGAGGAGGTGGCTCAGGTGGAAGGGTCTCACACAGGGCATTATCTCAGGCAGGTGCTGGAGCAACATGCGGGGTAAAACGATAGATGCGTTCAAACATTGACTTTGCAAAGGTTCAACAACTCATGACAGCTTTAGGCCGAGCGGCCAAAAGTCCAGGAAATGTTTATTTCACTGAAGGAGCAAGCATGGTTTTGGTAGGCTGGCGCAGTGCAACAGTGGATATTGATGTGCGTTTTGATCCTGAAGCACCGGAGATCTTTGAGGCGATCATGAAGATCGAACAAGACCTCAATATCAATATCGAGTTAGCATCTCCTCAAGACTTCTTGCCACGACTTCCGGGCTGGAAGAGCAGAAATGTTTTCATTGGCAGTATAAGGAAAGCGATCGCTCTATCACTACGATTTCACGGCTCAGGCTTTATCGAAGCTATCGCGAGGGGTTTGAACGTGATCCGAGTGATGTTCAGGCGATGTATGCGCAGGGGCTCTTTTCGCTAGCTTAGCGGAGGACAACGTATCTACAAGTCAGAACTGGAGAGGGCACTGTCTTCTTGCGGAGGGATAGGCTTTTGAGAAGCTTGTATGGAAGGCAGTCTAGAGATCCCAGCGGAAATTCCTTCGAACCTCCTCAATACAAGTTTTCATCACTCTCTGACAAGATCGTGCATAGATCGAGGCAATATCTTGTTACCTGTATTCTTCGAGTTTGCAGAGAGTGACTTGGAGCAGGCGATATGAACTGTTGAACCTAGCTTAAGAGTGGCTTCAGCAAGTCAGGACGGATGGACGGGTTAGACAATAGAGAAAAACTAAACAACCTCTGCATCTAATTCATAGAGATAGGGAGCAACAAAGCCTTCATACTCCTTTTTCGTCGCTTCTGGTAAATCTTTCCAGCCAGTCACTTTTCCACGACAAGCTTTTGAGCCACACATACATTTTGGCGGGAAATAGTCGATTGAGTAGTTTCTCATAGCATAGTCAAAGGTGATTTCTTCATTGACTTTAATGCTTTTCATAGCAACAAAGTCATGGGCACCTGTTTCATTAACTTTGATACCACAATTAGGTCCGCAAGAATGGTTGACTTTAGAGATGAAGCCAGCATGTCTAACGAATTGATTCTTTCCTATCTGTGAAGCATGGGAATCATTACTTTTCAATGTCCCCTTGATTTTACCCACCATTACTATTTCATTGGCCTGAAAAGCTCGAGTTGCAAAAATTCCCTCTCCTTTTCCCTCAATTTGCCTTAATTCAAATCCATCTTCCATGTTATTTTCTTTGATTTAAGTGTTTTATCAAGAGGCAAATCAGTAGATTGGAAAACCCAACTATTGACTAAGCAATTCTTGCTGTATCACTCGCTCTAGAGGGGACGATACAGAAAAAATCGCTTATATCTAGGAGTAAGTCAAAATGACTCTCAAGATCCTGCTGCTCAGAGTGATACGGCTGAAAATAGACGTACCACTTTACTAGGCGAGACACTCCCAAGAAACTCTTGATAACGGTTTGATAGGCCATTTGCCCCAAACGCCATTCTTATCATACAGAGAAAACTTGCGTTCCGTTGACCCGGCTGCATTATGTTCCGACACAAGCGGCATCTTGCAGAAGCAGAAGGCTCTCGAAATTGAAGTCTTCCTGAGCTTCTTCAGAGCGCGAGTTGGGTGCGATTTCCCAGTAATGATCTATGCCACAGGGCAGTCAGTAAAAGGAGAGTATCCTCCTGTTTTCAGATATATCCTCATTTCAACTGCAACATGAGGGATTCAGATGAGGATGGCTATATTTTGCAACTTTGAGATGCTCCCGGTGCAGATCTCCTTATTTTGCTGCATCTGAATGCTGTAAATCAGCAGGGGTAGAGGCATGAGATGTCTCAGTCTCTTACGACAGCGGATGTACGACTTGCCTATGCGGTAAATCAAGCATTGGGTGGATGCTTTACGGATGGTGATATTTAAAATCATGAGATGAAACGGTGGAGGTTGGCAGCATCGAGAGAGTTCTGAATGGCGTGAACTCTGCATGAGTGGCCTATTTGCCATAAGCTGTTGAAAAAGAGACTTTTTGGGATCGTTATGATTCTATGCATTTGACTTTGGCAAGGTAGCCAAATGGCACGGCGTATGAGGAGGAGTCGTATTCTAACATTTTAAGTCATATCTGCTGCAATGAAACCTACATTAGGCAGCTTATAGACTGTGAGTTGCTGAATTTTCACATCTTCACTTTACCGATGCCGTTAATCACGAATATCAAAAACAAAAAGCTTTTTTTGATATTCGTGATGTACAGGTAATTTTTCTCGGATCAATTGTCTTGGTCATTACTCTGGGATTTTTGGCGGCAATGGTTTCAAAGAAAATTGGTCAGCAGAAAAAATACGATCGCGATCAACATCCCACTTAATTCCTCTCAATCGTTCGTACTTTTCTTTGCTGTCATAATAGCAACTCCATACATTCTCTTTTTCAAGGACGTTATCACCAAAAGTGTACGCAAACATCCGCATATCCTGGTCTGCAAATGCCTTATTTTCGATGAATACCTCATCGTTTTGGCCTTGCCATTGCTCTGCCTCTTGATGATAGCCCTCCGAGTAGAATGAGTCATAGCTCATGGCCAGAGCTTGCTCGCGCCACGAGTAGGATGTGAGATTTGATTTCCCATTCTCTGCTACGGCACCGCCCGCATAAATTTGTTGTTGCGAAACCAGGTGTTGTTTGCCATCAGTCCCCCATCGCCCATGCATAATCTGGTACATACGTTCTGCATAAACCTTAGGGAACTCCTCTGGTACATCCAGGGTGACTCGAAATCGCTTGACGAAGGGATATTCCATCTCGCGATTTTGTTTCATGATGAAATGTTCTGCGAGCCCTGTAGAGATCGGAGTCTTTTTCAGTCTTTGGGGTGACATCCACCATGGTGGTTTCCCACAAACATCTTCCTGAGCAAAGGATTCGAACCATTGGTCATCAAACTGCTCACTCTGACCTCCTTTATTTGTGAAACACATCCACATCTGAATCAGAGGTGGAATCCATAAGTCGCCATCGAGTATTCCCCTGACATTTGATTCATCTGCCGATGACTCAGGCGATAAGTCTAGATCCTGGGTCGCTTCGAATCCCAGTGCACTCAACTCATTTCTAAATTTATTGACTTCAGTGAGTTCTTGCTCTCCTTCTGGAGCTTGCACAAGGGCAGTCCTCGAATTCCTATTATCGAGTCTTCGGAGTCCTAAATATCTTAAAGCGTTTTGCAGTAGCTCAGGCAGCACATGCATCTCCCCACCCCCCGTGATGTTGAGCATGAACTCGTAGTCGGACGGAATCTCACCACTGGCGCAACGTTTGGATAGTTCTGCCAGATGCTGGACTACTCTTTCCATTCTCTCTTTCGACCATATCCATGCAAAAGAGTAGCAAGCCGCGTTAGGGTAATCCTGGTTACGTAGAGGTTGGAACTCCCACTGTGTAACGATCCCGAATTCTCCCCCCTTACTGCCTCCTAAGACTGCATAGTACAAGTCATCGTTATGGCGGGTTGTTTTTCCCGCTTCGGGCCGGACGATTCGCTCCTTCTCTCCGCTTGCCAGGATAATGTCGAACGCTAGTACGTGGTCGGCTAAAAGGCCATGGCTGCGCGCAACCATCCCCCATCCTCCAGTATGTACATGTCCTCCTAGGTGCACGCTCGCACATACTCCCATGGGCAAGTAGATTCCAGTCTCAGCCTCCTGGTTACCCGTTGGTTCAATAATGTCCTTTTCCGTTGGGTTTCTATTGTGCGCAGCCCAATCTCCTAATGCTTGGTAAGGACCGCATGTCAGCACATTATTTTCACTGTCATAGGAGTATTTATCAAATGCATGATCCTTGCCTTTACTCAGGTCGATCTGCATGTTCACTGGCGAGGTTGACGAGTATCCACAGTATTGGTGACCTCCGGTGCGCACAGCGATCGCCATGCCAAGCTCACGACACAATAAAATCGCTTTTTGGATATCCTCCTCTCCAGCCGGATACAAGATAATGCGTGGGGAAACTTCCCTTTCCTCGAATGAAGTTGTAGCGTACTGTAGCCTGTCACCTTGATATCCTTCGTCACCGATGATGACCCATGAGCCCTCAAATTTTGACAAATTTGCTTTTGCTCTCAGTTCTGCCAACTCCTGCTTATGATCATTGACGTATTTTGCGATGAAGCCTGAACCATTCAGCCTACTTTCCGCATCTTTTTGTGAGGATTGTACTAGGCGCTCTTCTGGGTTCATTTGATCTATCTCACTCTTATATAGCGACTACAATTTTCAAAGTCTCGCGAGATTTCCTGCATGGATGAATGCCTTTGAGACTGAAGCTCTATGAAGCACCCAGAAATTTAAAATTCATGCAGGAGGCCTACTTCTGCTTGGATAGAATTCTGGCTAGGAAGCTTCTAGATTCAGAGATTGGGCAGAGAAACTCTGTCCGTCTAGAATCCTTGATGAGCTGATATTGAGTTACTGAATGTCCACCCAAGAGCCTTATGCAGAAATTAGGTAGATCCAGTTCTTCTAGTGTGAGACTCTTTAGGTCAAATGGCGTAGATGGCTTATCAAATCTCAAAAAAGTTAGGTCCCCATAGCTCTTTACTTGTGGCATTATCGTGACCTATGCCAAGTCAAGGAGCGCTCTGGGCCAGTGATGGGTTCCCATAAACCTCACTGACATGGCCTGACGATGAGGGTGAACGGAAACTTTTTGCATATAGGCTTCTAGGCAGAAGTGAAGTCTGTGCGCTGATTTTTTCAGGGAGAGAGCCAAGGCTTCGGTATCATCGTCAGATTTGCTAGTGTCTTTAGAGATTCAATATTGCTGTGATAGATAACCCTCTGAGAACTGAGACTCTTGCATCCACAATAGTTGTGGGATTTTTATGGCTGCCCTTTTGGATCGTGCTATTTTCTGGGAGGTTTTGGATTGCTAGTCGGAGCGATCGCCAGGCTTTTCGATATTAATTGTCATGCGTCGGGCTGCCTGTCTAAGCTAGTGATCGTGTTAGTTGCCTGATAAGCAAGTCCAGTCTTGAAATCCTCCAATCCTTACGTTATGGTCTACCAGATCAGGCTCAAGTTTGATACGTGGTTGAAACAGGCAACCGTCCAGGGCTCTAGTTTGCCCGATAGTCAGCGACAGTTTATTGATAGCGGCACTGTTTTACCCTTGAGCGGGTTTAAGACCGTTGGCAATCATCTCAGGTTGACCTTTGGTAAGGATGAGGGAGGGGAGCAAATCTTCTTTAAGGGTCGCAATACTTGGTTTGTCTATGAGCCTGCGGTGGAGCTGCTGCGCAATGGCCAGGTCGTTGATCCGCAAACCCGCGAATCAGCGGTTTCGGCCTATACGATGCGGATTGAGCTGGATACTTGGCTGAAGCAGAGCACGGCCCAGGGCAGCAGCTTGCCGGATGAGCAGCGGCAGCTAGTGCGAGCGGGGACGAGTCTGCCGGTGAGCAGCTTTACGGTGGCTGGGACGTTTCATTTGCAAGTTGCCTTGGGGGTGGATGAGCGGTGGCAGCAGGTGTCGTTTAAAGGGCAGAATACTTGGTTTATTTATCGGCCCGTGGTGGAGCTGTTGAAGAATGATGAGGCGGTGGTGGTGCCGCCGCCGGTGATTCGCGGGGCGAAGTATTCGCTGGCGTTCTTAGAAGATACGTTGCTGAAGCGGAGTACGGCCCAAGGTTCGACGTTGCCGGATTCGGATAAGCATTTTGTGGCACGGGGCACGTCGCTACCCATTCAAAGGTATGAAGTTGCTGACGCATCTCATTGGCGGGTGTTGCTGGGGCTGGATGCCAATGGCAAGCAGGTGCTGGTGAAGGGGCGGACGACTTGGTTTGCCTATCGGCCTGCGGTGGAGCTGTTGAAGGATGGTCTGCCGGTGGAGAAGTCGTTGGTGGGGAAGACGGTGGTGCTCGATCCGGGCCATGGCGAGTTCAGCAGTGCGGGGGTAAATGACCCTGGGGCGGTGAATCGGCGGCTGAATCGGAATGAGCGAGATGAGGTGCGGAAGCAGGCGAATATTATTCAGCGGCTGTTGGGAGATAAGGGGGCGACAGTGAGGGTTATTGAGAATAATACGAGTTTGAGTTTGCGGGCGATCGGGGCTCAGGCGCGGGGGGCGGATTGCTTTGTGTCGCTGCACTTGAATGCGGTGAATCAGCAGGTGCAGGGCCATGAGGTGTTTGTGGCGAATCCACCGACGAGTGCGGATGTGCGGTTAGCGAATGCGGTGAATCAGGCGTTGGATGGCAGTTTTGCGGATGGGGATGTGCCAAATCGAGGGGTGAAGCAGCGGCGGTTGGCGGTGTTTGAGGGGGTGCCGACGGCGACGGCTGCGATTTTGACGGAGGCATTTTTTATTGATTCGGTGACGAGTGCGGGGACGTTGGATCGGTGGAATGATGCGGCTGCGCGGGCGATCGCGCAAGGCATCGAGAAGTTTTTAACATCTTAAATATTTGTTTGGCTTACTTTGGCCCTGTACATTTGGTAACGTTACCCTTCACTTACCGCAGCTCAACTCTGCATCATTTGGATCTACTTTTGGCAATTAATACGCATGGGTACCGTTATATTATGGGTACTTGCTTCAAGGCATTTAGGAAAATAGTGAGCTCCCAGAATTCTCTATTCTTTGTCTTTACTTGTTATTCGCTTCAAACCGATCTTTAAAGTGTTGCCCCGGCGATCGCTTGTTGCTCATGATGAAATCATTAACCAACTCTTCTATCGTACGATGTTCAGTCCGTCCAGTCTCAAAATTATAATGAGGAAGTCGACTGGACTGCTCTTCATATGCATTAACGAGCCCTCCAATAACATTTGGGTCATCAATAGCTGACAAGGATGGCTCGATGTCAATATTCAAGCGTAGATATCGTTCGCTTAATTTTTTGGAACTGGCGATCGATAGTAGTTGTCGAGTCACTTTCTCTTCAAAGTCCGTTGGAGCTGCCATAAAAATATCAGAAATTTGGCGTGCCCAATCTATCAGCCCCCAGCTATCAACTGTTTTGTAATCAAAGCTATGCTTAACTTTTCCTGTGCCAATAGAAAGTACGGACATATCGCTCAATGCCAGCCCCGATTCGTTGAGGCTCCCATCAGGATTGATCCGAGTTTTTGTGTAGGCTGAGTGGGTAATTGCTGCGAGATCGGGATTATTGGCAGCAACGCCTCCGTCGATGTAATTATTGAATTTCTCTCCACCTTGAGCTGCAGGTGCAACTAATTCATAGGGTGGGAAAAAAGTAGGTGCAGCAGATGAGCACACGCAGGCTTGCCAGATAGGGATTTTCGCATTCCACGTTGGTTCACCACCTTCTCGATAGGTTGCATTACTCGCAAAATACTCGGTGTAGCTATCGGAGGTGTTATAGGCAAGAATCAATAAAGAAGGCAGTTTCTTGGAGGAGCGTTCAATGTCGACAAGCGTTGGGGGGGGGCTTCCTTTTTTGTCTTGAAAAATTAAATTCTCCTTGAGAACTTTAATCAATCCTTTATTGCTATACCTCGTGAAAGGGAAAAAAAGTTCACCACCACCAGGTAGCCACTTGCGTAAGCATCGTGTTTGGGGCGAAAAAATGTCATTTCCTTGTTTTTGATACAAGTTAAACATTGTCTCTGCATTCAAACCCAGCGCGGTTCCTGCAGCTAATATGGACCCTGTAGATGTTCCCGCAATCAGGTCGAAGTATTGGCTTAAAGACTGGCCTTCTTGCTCCAAGATTTGCTTTTCTACTTGCTTAAGTATGGTGGCTGACAACGCGCCTCTAATGCCACCACCATCTAAGCTAAGAATACGAAAGGGCGCTTGTGATTTCATGATTTTTTCTCCGAAGAAATAGGTTTATTCCTGATGAAGTATGATGCTGAAAATCTATTGTACGAAGTTTTTTCTCAAGCCTCTAAGATTTAAGGCCGAGTGCCTCTTCTAGATACTTCAATCCTGTCTTTCCTGTCGCATCTGGTTGCTTCAAGCCAGTGTTGATAAATTTGAGCATTTTGGCGTATGCCTTGAAGTCCCCGCCCTTCGGACAATTTTGAGGTGCTGTATCCGCATCAGACCAGGCACAGGTAAATGCGTGAAGTGTTCCCTTTGTACCTTTAGTGATGGCGAATGTTGGATTAGCTACAGTGGTGACTGAGTATTTCGTATAGATCAATTGGTGTACCACGCCTGATACATTATCGTCAGGAGCGGCTGCACTCCAAGTCAAAAGAGGTTTGCTTTCCAGTGGTGCAAGCTCAAATATTTGTAGGTTAGGAACGGTAACACAAATTCCCTTACCGTGAGAACCGGAGCAAAACTGATTGCCATCCGACAGTCCCTTACCAAAGAGATACGCTATGTCAGTTCCGACGTTTACAGTGGAGCCTCCAGGCGGGTAGAGCTCTTGAACGTTATCGAAGGCCACGATATTGAAATCGTTTGCCTGATTGTTTTGTTGCAGGAAACTCACAATTTGGGCGACACCCGAATTATCGACCGGGCCGCCATCTGCAAGTTGCACAATCTTCTTTTTAGCCAGTTCTTCAACAGTCATCCCATTCGCTATGAGGTGCTGCATGCTCCCTTCTAATTGGAAGTTGAGAGCCTCATCCGAAGCTAGATAATTCGCTTCCCAAGTTTTTGATGAGAGCACTGTATGACTAGCTCCAAATCCTACAGCAGCGCTCGAAGCCGCCGCTGCTACCATGATAGGAACATGATCACTTGGTAGGGAATTCGCGATGCTATTCTCAGCCTTTGGTGACGAAAGCCACGAAGTCTCTGTGTAGCCTAAATTAAATTTTCTATGGCTCCCAAGGGCCGGGAAAAAATGAGGTGATGTGAAAGTTGAGTGATTTGGCAGGCTTGAGAAAGTTACCGGAGTAACATCAGGACTCCTCCCAGCTAAACCACTACAAGAGGCACCATCATTCCCCTTTAGTATCGGTGTAGAGTCCGAGAAACATGCCTGGTAGTATTGCTTGTCAAGCTCGACATTTTGGCCGAGAACAACTTCGTTTGTCAGCATCGTCGCCGCGAGTAGCAACGCTTTATCCTGTGCCCAAACTTGACGGGTTCCGTTCAGTGGAGCGCTGATCGGATAGTCCTTGAACACCAAATCCGTGACGACTTTGTTCCAATATATAGCATTTTCGAAACTACCTGTGTATGTCTTAAAGACTTCCGCGAGGAACTTGTATCCGCTCAAATGGGAGGAAACTTGGTCGAAATGATATTGCTGTTTCCCTAGCCAGCCAGCCGCATTCGATCCCGCATTTGACCAAGTGTTGATGGCATCTGGGGCCTCGATCGCCTTAACAAAATCATCCGAATACACCAACATCGTACTGAACCAACTACCGCCCGAGTTTGAAGAAATAGTGCCTACATGAGTAAAAACATCTTCGAGCGTCTTTTTCCCGTTGTGCAAGAGTGAAATAGTCCAACCAGCATGGGCAGCATGCGCTCGCCAACCACCACCAGCAAATGCAATATGTACTGCATCAGGCTTTGCTATCGGAGATAAGGATGAATCTGGAGAAGTGCTGCTAGTGGCAGGAAACAGCGCACGCATAGCGGAGATAAATTTCCCAAAATAACGAGTGTTCTCTAGTTTTTTGAGCCAATTCATGATTCTACCTTTCTGTTTGTGATAGTCGGCTTTTACTGCTCTGCGCTCACGTAGAAGAACAGCTATTAGATCTCCTCATCGTGGGGATAAGGGAACTACCTGCTCTCTGAATGCTTACATGCCCATGTTGGCTATCTCATTTAGTGCGTAGGTTCCTAAATAGGACGCTTACCGATAGCAATCTCTGATTTTTTCGAGTTAGTGAATTTTGTATGCTGGAATGTCTGCCTGAGTACACTCTGGAGCATTCTTGGAAGCCCAAGCCCTCTCAGGGCTAATTTATTCTCAGATGAGACAAGCTGGAATCATTAGTCTATCGTTATTAACCAGTAGAGCGCCAAACGACGGAATGTGCTTTTCAGGCTCTCTTGGCGGACTTTGAATCAGCCCTGCAAGCCCTCTACGGTTGCAGATTTATTATTGACGAATGCGGTGAATCAGGCATTGGATGGCAGCTTTGCGGATGGTGATGTGCCAGATCGTGGTGTGAAGCGGCGGCGGTTGGCGGTGGTTGAGGGGGGCCGACGGCGATGGCTGCGATTTTGACGAAGGCGTTTTTTATTGATTCGGTGACGAGTGCGGGGACGTTGGATCGGTGGAATGATGCGGCTGCGCGGGCGATCACCCAAGGCATTGAGAGGTTCTTAATTTCTTAGCTTGCAAATGCTGGAGGCGCTAGGACTGAGCCAGGGCATGATGCTTGGCTTGGAACTTGGCTTGAAAATGCTCCTGCGAGATTGCACCTTATATAATGAGGCCATCGAGATCTAGGGAAGGAATGCCCATGGCGATCGCGACTCAAAAGAAAATGACGCTTGAGGAGTATCTGGCCTATACCGATGGGACGGATTATCGCTATGAGCTGGTGGATGGGGTTTTAGTTGAAATGGGGCAGAGAATCCACTCAATCCCGCGATCGCGATGCGGCTGGTGTTTGCGTTGGCGCGGCTAGGCGTACCCGAAGAGAATTTGGTGATTGACCATCAAATTGAGGTGCGGTCTGACAGAGCTTCAGCAAGGCAGCCAGATTTGGTGGTTCACTCGGATGCGTCGCGGGCTGCGATTTTTGAGGATGGGCAGTTGTTGCGCCTGGGGATGCCCGAGCCTTTGCTGGTCGTGGAGGTGGCGTCGAGTACGAAGACGGACCGGCAGTCGCGGGCGCGGGACTACGAGGAAAAGCGAGTGGAGTATGCCGAGCGGGGTATTTTGGAGTATTGGATTGTGGACCCGGATGAGGCGTTGGTTCGGGTGGGGACGCTAGTGAATGGGGCTTATCAGTTTCGAGATTTTGTGGGGGAGGCGGCGATCGTTTCTGTTCAGTTTCCTGGGTTGCAGTTGACGGTGGAGAAGATGCTGGCGGTTGGTGCTTGACTTAACGTGGAGCTGAGCGGCGGCCAATATTTTTGCATGAATCTCGGATTATGAAATCCGTCCGCTCCTGCGTAGGGTTAGACTGAGAAACTTATGAAAACTTGATGTAGGCTCAGGAATTTATTGATAGAACAACTCAATTTCTATTGACTGTCACCAACATAGTGCCAACTCTATTCCTCGAAAGGGAAACCATAAAACTGAACTTCATTTAATGTCATATAACTGCCAGTATCATTCAGGGGATCTAAGAGTTGTAGTCTTATCATACTTACATTGGCAACAGGGTCGAAATCATTCCTTTCCCATTGCGTATTGGGCGTTTTGACTTGGATAGTACGCTCTTCGACTTTCTCTCCTGATTCGTTGATGAACGCCAAATCCAGAGATTGTGGCTGTGTATAACTTCCATTATTTCTAGTAGAAATGAAATGAATTTTATTCACGGTACTTATCTCTTCAAGGAAAAAGTTTAGAGAAACTTCAATGATTGCTCCATTTTCTGTTGACCAGTAATTTCCAGAAGAAATATTGTTATCTATAGTTTTTTCAGGTCCATAAATAGATGAATAAGAATTATCATCTTCCACAGTTACACGCTCGATTTTTAATTTGATTGGCTCAATATCTTGGTTGCCAGTTGGAGTTTGAGAAGTTGGTGGGTTTGGTGCTGGTGTCGGTTCTGATATCGGAGTTGGACTTGGGGATAATGTTGGTGATGGGGTATCTACTGATGAAGTGCTCCCCAATCCTGAAGGCTCGTCAGCCTCAGTAGAGCCAACTTCTGAAGATCCTTCAGAGCTAGTCGATCCCAAAAAAGTTTTGATCAATGAGGGAAAAAAGTCTGGCGCACCTATAGCAGTAAAAAGTGCTGCAAAGGCACCAACTAAGCCTGTGATGGCAACTATTCTCTGTGTTTGACCTCCTTGCTTGGAGGTAGAATCATCCTTCTTGTCCTGACTCATATCAGCTGCTTGGGCGTTTATAGGGGCACTTACAAGTATATTCCAAGATAAAGCTATGTTCAGGTCCTGCAAATGTAACCTCAATTACCTAGTGAATGCTGTTTGAGAAGTAGATATTTCATTAATACTCTTCAGTAGCAGAAACTAAACCAAATAGCCAAGCTTCCCATAGCCAAATAAACATATGACTGTACCTGCATATGCGTGAGGCAGTCTAACAATTTATTATGCAGAATTTTTCCGTATATCCCCAGGAGTACATCAGAATTATTCTGAATACATGCTTCTAAGGGTGATCTGCCGAATTATTCGGTCTATCAGATCATTATGGAAAAACCACCAAAGAAGCTCCTAGACAGGGTTCGAGAAACCCTGCGTCTCAAACATTATTCTTATCGTACAGAGAAAACTTATGTTCAGTGGATTCCTCGTTATATTTTGTTTCATGACAAACGGCACCCCTCAGAAATGGCAGTTCCCGAGATCGAAGCCTTCCTGACTCACTTGGCTGTTGAAGGTCAGGTTGCTGCCTCTACTCAAAATCAAGCCTTCAACGCAATTCTGTTTTTGTATCGGGAAGTCCTCAAGCAAGAGCTGGAAGGCAGAATCGACGCAATTCGGGCCAAGCGCCCACAGCGCTTGCCTGTTGTATTGAGCCCAGATGAAACTCGCGCAATTATTAAGAATCTGTCTGGGGTTTATCGGCTACTCATTCAGATTCTGTTGAGCTACGACACCTATGTGCTCCATCGCGGAGCGCAAGGTGTACGCAGTCCTTTAGATGTTTAGAAGATCGGACTGACCCATCAACCGCTGCCGCAGTTCCAAAGCATTACAAAAACTATTCAGGCTATCTAGCAAAGCGTTGTAATAGGCATAAGCCCCATCCCGTGTTTCCTCCACAAGCCTATATAGCCTTAGCTCTGGCTCCTCCACACGCTGATGCTCTGGGATCTCCAATCCTGTTTGGGATAGGCGAGTGTGGGCGATCGCAATCAGTAATGCGCCAATGGTCTGCTTCTTACCCTGACGTACATCATTTAAGTCTAGAAAAATCAGCCCCCAGATTGCGGCACTGTCTGCTCAAGAGCTTTACCCCTTAACCAGACAGTAACGTACTAGTGGTATTGTCTACCCCAAGGGTGATGCTGGCGAAAAACGTTCAATAGAGCGATCGCAACCACATGGATTTACTGATAATCCCTTCAACAGACAATACCAGCAGTATCTAAGGTCTAAAACTTAGCATCGAAGCGATGATAAAGTCTGCCACCGCGCTTTGCCAGAATTATCTTTGTCAAGTTGCACAAATGCAACGGCTAATCACTCATCTTTAGAGCACTGCCTGCAACATGCGTGCCAACAAACGAATTCCATCAGAACGTTTCATTTCGTCCCAGGAGGGTGCCCAACCTTCAGATGCGGTCATTAAGGATTCATCAAGTTCTGGATGAAACTGTGTTGTGAGTGCTTTCTGACCACTATCCCAATAAATACCGGTTGCTGCGACTTCACAAAGTGGATCTCCACTTTGAGTATGCGTTGAAGCTAAAATTTCGATACCTACTGGTGCAGACATTAGACCCTGTAAATCTATTGTTGAGGCTGCTTCGACGCTATAGGCAGTTATCACATGGTGAATTTGCTGATAAGCCCAACAGACAAAGCGCATTGATTCTTCTGACACTTCGTTGCCATGGAACGCCTGAATATGAAGATCATTTTCGTACTGAAGTGCGACATCAATGATGCCATCAAAATGTTTTGCGATGACACGATAGGCTTCCGTTATTTCAGTAGGAACATGAGAAAGATCAATCTCGTGATAAGGGTATAATCTTGTATTAGAATGGCTAATTTCTTCATTTTTGGCAACGGCAAATGATTCATCATTCCAAGATTCGGCGACAGTGCCATAAGTCTTTTCGACCTTTAGGCGACTTGCAATCCCGGCAATGCGATGGCTAACAGCAACAAATGCTGGTTGTTTTGACTGTTCTAGACGATGTACAAATTCACGGATTAATTCGACATGTGCTTGTGCTGTGAGCTGATGAGAGAGGCAAATACCAAGAAAAGGAATCTGTCGTAGGAGGAATTCAACAATCAGTTTTGTAGCATCTGAACGAGGAAATGCTTCCGAAAAAGTGTTTTCCACATGGACATCTGGTTCGCCGCCTTCCAAAACGATAAGCTTGGCTAGGCTTGTTAGGGTCGCAAAGCGTTGTAGGTCAGGAATACCTTGCTTCCAAGCGGGCACAATAAGCGTTGGTAAACCCATGAGTTGATCAACAACATAGGCCACATTCTCGGATGCAATGACGCCAACCTTATCGTTGGGTCGCTCACCCACATGTTTCCAAGGTTCAATAACTACAACACTTCTTGCAATTTCTTCTGGGTCAACCATAGATAGATCATCTACCCGACGCCCCCAGGTTGAGCTCCTGTAACCGAGGGGGTTTGGTGCATTTCGATCTGTGAGAAAAGTATCAATTAGAACTTGACTAGACTTAGACATACGTAGCACCTGATCATGTTATTAAGGCTTTTATCCTAGTAGTTTTTAATTCTAAGTAGATCATTCTGAAATTAATCTCCTAACTACTTATTATTAGTCAGAGTTTGTCAATCTATTGACCCCTTGGAAGGATCATAGCCAGAATTCTTCTTTATGACTGGGAGTACATTAGAATTATTGCGAATATAATGACATTTAAAAATGAGAATTGATTGATTCTATGATTTGACTTACTCACTTTTGTTAAAGGAGAAGGTCTAATTGGAGTTGCCTCTCTGAGGAGGCTCGAACAAGCCCCATTTCTCGCGTTTCTTTCCAAAGTTTGTATAGCATCATGTTTAGCATCATCAATGCGCTCATGTTCTGAGGCATGTCTAATTCAGCTTTAGATTGGCGAATTGATGAGATCGCAATCAACAATGCCCCAAGCGTCTGCTTATGTTCCTAGCAGATAGCATCGAGCCCAGGCAATCTCAGCTTTGAACCTGGAAAATCAACCAAGTCTTTACTGCACTGTCGTGTGATCTATCCAGCTTCACTTCGTATGTTGCTCCAGCATCTGTCTTAGAGGATGCCCCGTGTGAGACGCCTCCACCTAAGTAACCTCCTCTGGTGTACCCATGGCTACGATCTCGCCCCCGCGATAGTGGATTGAGTTTTATTTTAGCGCTGTGGATAGAACACTCGATTGAACGCTTGCTTGCGGTAACGTCGGCAAGCATCAAAATCCTTATCCAGCGTCGCAATATTGCGATATCCAAACGCTCAGATAGGGCTACCAAAGCTAAATCTGAGAAATCACCCGGTAAGTCTGCATACTACTCATTGAGTTCAGCAATGCGCTAGTAATTCTTGGCGAGCAAAGGCTCACAACCTTAGAGACCAGCAGCCACATGATTCAGGAATTCATTCTGTACGCGCCAATCCGTCGCCAAAAGCCACATCACTTCAGTCGCGCAGCTTTCTGTGGTGATGAGCAAACCTGTGCACTGATCAAAAAAGGTTTGCACCTGAGTATGCAATGGCTCCCTTGGTCATAAAACGCAACCAATAGGCCCGCATAAAAAGCTCGGCAGAGTCCAAATATCTTTACATTTGATAGAGGCTATTACCTCGTAATGCTTGCTCCCCTAAAATTCTCCAAGACGTATTCTTGGAGCAAAAAGGTGATTGCAACCTCGGTCTCAAGATCCTTCGGAGAGATCTAGGCCAACTATAGCAACTTCGAGAAGACGAACAACTAGCAACCCCGACATAGACCACACAAGCCATCTCTCTACTTGTCGCTAACGGGTAATTTTGGAAGAGGTAAGAGAGAGGCCCTCTTACCTCTTCCAAAATCGGGCTCATGCTTCAGACCTACTTAACTGCGACTTCGCTCGCGGAGTTCACTGCATTGCTATACAGCGCATCGTTATAGACCTCTAGCTCAGGCGCAACCTCAATTGCTCCCTGAGTCACCATAAACTCAGCGGACTCCTTGAGCACCTTAGCCAAAGCACCAGGCTTATCAGCCGTCCCCAGATACTTAGGGCTTGCCTGCTCCTCAGCATTCAACCAAACCAGCTCATCCATGGCAGCCAGGCTCTTCTCAGCATCCAGGCCCAGCTCTCCCGAGACAGCCTGGGCAGCAGCTTGAGGATCAGCACGATACAGCTCCACTGCCTCATCCAGTGCAGAAACATACTGAGTCATCGCTTCAGGATATTGACTCGCAAATTCCTGATTCACCACCGCCAAATCCGCCGTAATAATGCCTTCTTCAGCCAACTGCTTAGCAGAGGTCAAGACAATACCATCGCTGTCGAGCATCTTACCCAGGGTGGGGTGCCAAATAAAGCTGCCGTCAATCTCACCACTTTTCCAAGCTGCCAAGGTTTGATCAGGACTCATGTCAACGATATTGACTGTACTGACATCAATGCCATTATTCTCCAAGGCAGATAGCAAGCTGAAGTGAGTGGTAGAACCAAAAGGCACCGCAATTGTCTTACCCTTGATATCTGCCAGACGAATGATTCCGGAGTCAGTACGCACCGCAAGGGCTTCGTTGTCACCGATCAAGTCATGGATGAAATAAACCTGGTAGGGCAAATCCGTCGCAATACCCGTGGAGACAGGCACGGACCCCGCCAAGCCAGCATCCAGCTCACCGGCTGCCATCGCCTTGTTCACATCACCGCCGGAGTTGTACTTAATCCAGCTAATTTTGGTCTCAGGCAGCTTCTCTTCAACGAGACCTGACGCCTTTGCCAACAGCTCAGCGTTGGGCACCACTTGGTAGCCGATGCGGATTTCCTCGGGCATGGTGCCGCCAGATGCCTTATTTACACCACTCGGAACACAGGCGCTAAAAGTCAATGCCATCCCAACCCCCGCCAAGCCCAGGAGGGTATTGAATTTTCTTCGCTTAAGAGATTGCAGACCAAGCTTTGTCGAGATCATGTAAAGGGTTCCTCACCTTGAATGGGTTACGAGAGCTGTTAAACGACGAGTGAATCGACAGGCGATCGCACTACTCTGTTACTGCGTTGGTCCTTAGATTTCCCACTCAGCCCTGACAACACACGACTCAATTAATCTAAAGAGCACTTGAGCAAATGGCTTACCCAAAATAAGACAGCGGCTCAAAGCTTGAAATCTCGTTCATGCTCATCTCGACTTTGGCACCCATCAAAATGCTCTATCGCATGTGCAGCCGATGCCAAGCTAAATCTAGTCGACTCAATGTTTTTTAGCCTTTAAAACTTAAAATACTCCTGTTTATCTAAAGATTTGCGAGGGAAAGCTAGAAACATGCTGCAAAGAGAATCCAGTCAACCGCTGAAGTGATCTTTCAGAGGGCATCTCACATTTCAATGCCGTAGCAGCATTCAATCCGGCCTTACTGTCCCATTGAGAAGTTCAATATGGTCAATACATTTAGCGGGGCAGAACAGTGCCGCAATATCACACACCCTGACAAGAATGGTTTCTTACAGGTCACTCACAACGGTGTAACTTGGAAAGTCTTTGTTAGCCAAGGCAAACTTCGTTATGTCACTCACTCAGCGCAAACCTTAGAGACTTTAAATTACCATCTAGCTCAGTTGGGACATGAAACCATCACTCAGCTCACAGCTGATATGGATATTTTGAATCCGACCTCTTGGGGAGCGTTAAGCACCACCACTGAAGAGCTGTTCCAGCAGGGAAAGCTAGATGAGAGTAGTCGGGCAACACTCAACCATGCGATCGCCCAAGATGCCCTCGAAAGCCTACTTTGGCTAACCGAAGGAAGTGCAGAATGGTATGAAGAGCCCCACGCCAAGGTCTCCGATGACATGCCAAACCTGGCCGAGGTAATTGCTCAGCTAGAAACCCGCCTAAAGTCCTGGCAACAGCTAACCCCAAGCCTTAAATCTCCCTATCAGCAGCCCTACTGCGCTGATCCAGAGAAACTGAACCAACCCGTCCCCAACGGCATGCTCAACCCTGGGCTTCTCTCCATGCTGGCCAAACTGATGCAGAACAAAAGCATTGGGGAGCTAGCTATCTTTTTGAAGCAGGATCGCTTAAAGGTTGCTCAGCTTTTATTTCCTTATATCCAACACCAGGTCATCCAGCTAGGGGATGCGGCAGAGCCTTTCAACCTACTGCCCAATATTCCAACCTTGGCCTCTACGGCTCCAGTCGAAGCAATCCCTGAGCAGTCCCCCCCCCCGTCCGGTGGTAGCAGCGAAACGAAGCGACAAAAAATTGTCTGCATTGACGACAGCCCCGCCATGCTGGAGACCATTGAGGGCTATCTGGGCTCTGAGGGTTTCGAAGTCGCTACGGTAGAAAACCCGATGGAGTCGCTCTCTACGATGTTTTCGATGAAGCCAGATTTGATTCTAATGGATGTCTCCATGCCTGGAATCAATGGTAATCGCCTCTGCCAAATCCTCAAACGGAGTTCTGTATTTAAACAGGTTCCCATCATTATGGTCAGTGGAAATACTGGGGCATTGGATAAAGCAAAGGCTGAATCATCAGGTGCAACAGATTACCTGACTAAGCCATTTTCTAAGGCGGACTTACTGGCGATCGTTGAGACCCATCTAAAGACGACAGTTGCCTTCTAGCTCCCATTTTGACTTAGTGATGGCTGCTCTACAAATGATGAACCATGCACAAAATTGGGCTTACTAAGTTCAACAGATGGAGTTAAGTCGTGTTCTCAACCTGCCTCTACAGGCAGGTATCTTACAGATTTTGATGCGCTGTAAGAATCACCACAACTGGGCTAAAACAGGGGGGCAATTCTACTTCGGTAATTGAGCCTTCGGCACGAAGAGAGTTTAGAGCAATGCACCTTAATCGGAGCTAACCTTCACTCAAGTTTTATTGAATTTCAAACCACAAAACAGATTAGGATTCGAGAATCATGGCTAAGAGCGTATTGGTTGTGGATGACATGGATTCCCAACGTCAACTAATGTCTAATTTCTTGGTGCGTGCTGGCTACGATGTCACCACTGCCGAAAGTGGTGCTGACGCGCTAGAAAAGGTCAAAGCAAACAAGCCTGACATCGTGGTAACTGATTTGGTCATGCCTGAGGTGACTGGCTTGGAGCTCTGCCGCGAGCTCAAGCGTGAGCCTGCCACTGCTGAAATCCCTGTCATTGCTTGTACCACAAAGGATCGCAAAGTCGACCAAAACTGGGCCAAAAAGCAAGGCGTTTCTGCCTACGTCACCAAGCCCTTCACCGAAGAGCAGTTGATCAGCGCAGTTCAATCCGTCGCAGCTTAACAAACTAGCTGCTGTTCCGGGCGTAGGTCAACAACAAGGCCGACCTACGCCCGGACTTCTTTTTATTTTTTGGCTGCTCCCTCAGCTTGGGGAGCCAACGGCCTAGCAGTGGCAACGTCGATCAAGACAAACTGCCAGCTTCCTCAAAACGTCCCAAGCCAATACGGTGCGATCTGAGCAATATAACCGTCTGCCATGGGAACTCGCCCCAATAACGCAACAGCAGCATTAAGCAAGCTCCCCCAGGAGAAATGTCCTAACCCATGCAAACTCCCCTTCAGGCCCGCTCCTCCCTAGATCGACTTCAGTCGCTTCTCCCCGAGGTGTTCACGCCCAATAGCAGAACCGGTGAACTGTTTCTTCGGTTTCAGCTCACAAACAGCATAGAGGCAGCTATTTCGCTGGAGCGCATTGTTGAAACACTCCGCCTTCCTGCCCAGAGCATTACCCCTATGCCCAACATGCCGACCTGCACGCTGGGGCTCATGGAAAACCAGGGCAAGGTATTTTGGGCAGTGGACTTGGCCCAAGCGTTAGGACTCTCCCAGGGCGCGACCCGCACCCGCGAATACGAAATTATCATCATTGAGGCTTTGCCTCTAGATAACTCCACCACGGCTACGGCAAATTCCACCAACGGCGAAACACTTTTATTGGGGCTGGCCGTAGCAAAAATCCGCAGCACCCTGCGTCTTCAATCCGACGAGATTAAGGCTCCTATAGCCAATACTCTCTCAGCGCTAGAGCCCTACATTCAGGGCAGCTTTCAACAAAATGACGATGAGACCTTGATTCTCAGCGTTGAGGCCCTCTCAAACGCCAAGGGCTTGTACGGCGATTAACAAGCCATCGTGGCAATGGCCAACCCAGCTTTCTCTCGTGCTGCACTGGTTCCGAATCTGTCAACCCCTTTCATTTCTTTAATTTCCCATGGCTCCTTCTGAACTTTCCGCAACTGAAAACCTATCCTCCAGCGAGGGGCAGTCATCTACAGAAGTATTTGATGACTTAGCCACCCACATGCCTCAACCTTCCCTGGAAGGCTCGATGCTGGAAAGTCGCACCTTTGCCCCTCAAAAAGGTGCAACCCTGGTACGACAGCTCCTAACAGTGGTACTACCCACAGCATTGATTCCGCTGATGGTAGCGGGTGGATTGGAATTCCAGGCGGTGAAAAGTAAAGCGAAAGAAGAGGCTCTAGAAGACCTGAAGTTGGAATCGACGATTGCAGCAGAAACAACTCAAATTTTTGTGCAAGATACGCTCAAGATTCCTGAAGTAATCACCCTCAACCCGGATGTGCAAGAAGCTCTGAAGTCGTCCGCAGCACTGGCGATCGAAAAGGGCTTACCCACCCGTAACATTGCAGAGGTGGAGAAGGAGTACGCTTCAACGAAGCTGCTTCAGCCAAATGCCGAGCTCAACAGGTTTCTGAGGGATGTGGCTAGAAAAGAGGGTTTCGAAGAAATCTTTTTCACCGAGCGCCATGGTTTCAATGAAGGCTTCTCTCAGCCCACCAGCGACTTTGTTCAGCGAGATGAGGATTGGTGGCAGTTGGCTGCCCAAGAAGGCATTCATGTCGCCCTGGATGACGTTGATGAATCCACCGGTTTGGCAAATGGCATTGAACTGGCCCAGGCCATTACAGACCCTCAGACGGGTGACTTTTTAGGGGTGATTAAATCCCTCACCTCTGCAAAAGTTCTAAACGATGAGCTACAGAACTTGCTAGCACCGCTGCTGACTGAGCGGCAGGTGATCGAGATTCTCGACTCCCGGTCAGGTAACCCTGTCACGATTGTGACCGGTTTAGAGGTGGATGATGCCTTACTAGAAAGCCTTAACTCAATTGAAGGTGTGAAGCAGATTGCAGCCCAGCTAGATCGCGCACTCCTCAAGCCAGACCTAACTCCGGAAGAAGTCGCAGAAAACATTCGTGTGGGCGCAGAACTCCCGGATCTTAAGATCGAGATTACTCCCGGAAAACTAGTAGATGGCAGCCCTTTCTTCACAGCTCTGTTTGAGCTTGCGGGCAAAGAATTTAGTATAACCACTGTGCCGGGTACTCCCTGGGTCTCTCTAGCTGAGGTGGACATTGCCAAAATTAACGCAGCGGGCAACGACCTCATCCGAACCTTCGCGATCATTACCATCTTGCTGGCCTTGGCTGCGACCATTGTTCTAACTGTGCTGGCGCGACGCCTCTCCGCACCGCTGGTAGCCTTGACCGGTGTAGCCGAGGAAGCCACCGCTGGCAACCTGGATGCGCGAGCTGAGTTGGCCGGTACGATTGAGACTCGAAGCCTGGGTCAAGGCTTTAATGCCCTGCTAACCCAGGCCCAAAACCTACTGAAAGAGCAGGCTGAGAACGCGGCTGAACAGTTGCGCCAGCGCCAATCCCTAGAGGATGAAATTGCGGACTTGATGGAAGACGTAGGCGATGCTGCTGACGGTGACCTGCGCGTTCGTGCCAAGCTATCCGAGGGTGACGTGGGCATTGTCGCTGACTTGTTCAACTCGATTATTGAGAACCTGCGAATCACGACCCAGCAAGTAAAATCTTCTACGAACAAGGTATCAGCATCGCTCCTCGAAAACGAAGCGACGGTTCTAGACCTATCCGCCCAGGCTGTGGAAGAGGCTGAGTCCCTCCAGGACACCATGGAAGCGGTGGAAGATATTTCTAAGTCTATTGACGAAGTGGCCGCCAATGCGAACCAAGCTTCAGCCCTGACCAAAGATACTTTCGCCACGGTTCAGGCGGGTACCGAATCGATGGACCAAACGGTGACCAGTATCCTGGGCCTACGCTCCACCGTGGGCGAGACCGCGAAAAAGATTAAGCGACTGGGTGAATCTGCTCAGAAGATTTCCCAGGCGGTGAGCTTGATTGATGAGATTGCACTCAAAACTAACCTTCTGGCTGTAAACGCCAGTGTGGAGGCCGCCCGAGCCGGTGAGATGGGTCAAGGCTTTACGGCGGTAGCTGAGCAGGTGGGTTCTCTGGCGGAGCAGTCAGCGGCAGCGACCAAGGAGATTGCCCAAATTGTTTCGGGTATTCAAAATGAGACCCAGGAGGTGGTCGAGGCGATTGAAACCGGTACAGCTCAGGTAGTGGACTCCACCAGCTTGGTGGAAGCGACCAAAACACGCATGGCAGAAGTGCTGATTAAATCAGAGCAAATTAACCAGCTCATGAGCCAGATTTCAGCTTCGGCTCAGTACCAGACTGAGTCTTCTGCGGCAGTCACCGACCTCGTCAAAGAAGCGGCTGAGGGCTCTGCTAAGCGCTCGAAGTCTTCTAAGGAAATGGCGAAGTCGATTCAGGAGACCGCTCAGATCGCTCAAGCTCTGGAAGCTTCGGTAGAGAAGTTCAAGCTCGAAGATTAGTCCGGCTTACTGGAGGTGAGGATGGGCCTGGGTGTTCCAAGCTGGATGCTCAAGCTTATCCTCACATTGCCAATATTTCCTTTCTCCCTTTCACCGTCTTGAGTTCCGTATAAGCGCCACACCATGGATACAGATCAACAGGTTAGGCTGAGCTTCCTCGAAGAATCAGAAGAGTATTTTGAGCAGATGGAGCAGGTTCTGCTCGGTTTGCCCGATGCGGAAAATCCAGTGCAGCAGCTTGATATCGCCATGCGGGCGGCCCATTCCCTCAAGGGAGGGGCTGGCATGATGGGCTTTATGCCGATGGCGGAGGTTGCGCACCGGCTGGAAGATTTCTTGAAAATTGTCCGTGCTCGTAGCGTTCAGGTCGATACGGAATTAGAGACCTTACTCCTGGGCGGTGTGGACTGTCTCAAGGATGTGCGCCAGCAACTGGCGGATAGCGGTGAGGTGGAGGAGGGCTGGAAAGAGGCCTATGCCGATCCACTGTTTGAGCAGTTGCGCGATCGCCTCGGTGATCTAAGTGAGGCAGATGAAAATAAGCTGCTCTCGGCAGATGAGGACGTGGATGTTGCCACACTCGTATTCAATACGGGCGTGGAAGAATCCCTCGATGCTTTTGAAGCCAGCATTGGTAACTTCCAGGGGGAGTCGCTGCGCCAGGCCCTGGTGGAGCAATGCGATCGCCTTACGGATCTCGGCCTCATGGGCGAAGTTGAGAACTTCATTGCCCTCTGCCAATCCGTGCGCAGTCAAGCCGAAGCCATTGGCCTAGTCCAGCTTCCCGCATTGCGAGATCAGGCCCTGAGCCTGTGGCAAAGGACCCAGAGTCTAGTCATGCTAGGTCGCTTGGACAACTTGCCGACACAACTCGATTTCACACCGGATCCGGCACTTGAGGCCGCTGCGATTCCTCCAGCCTTTGAAATACCCAATTCTGATGAGCTGAATGCCATGGCCCTAGCCGTGGAAATGGCCCTGGAGCAGCAGGCTCAGCCCGTCAGCCCCAAGAAAGAGGGATTGAGAAACGATGAGCTGTCTAGCCTCCAGGCAGAAATGGCCCAGGCAGCCGCCCTCGCCATGGAAGCCATGGAGTCCTTCGCGGAGAAAGGCGCACCTGCAAATCGAACTCCCCCAACGGAAGCGGCATCCACTGTCGAGAATGATAGCGACAGTAATGAGACAGAAGCGGCATCAACTGTCGAGAACGATAGCGACAGTAATGACAGCGATCGCGTTGATTCCCCTAGCTTAAGTCAGCTCCCAACGGAGTTTACACAAATTCAGTTGCCCGCTGAGGTCACCGAAGCTAGACAAGACCAGTCCAAACCCGCAGAACCAACCCAGCGTAAGGCTCCAGACCAGGAAGTCAGTCAACCCACGATGCTGCCGGTAACTTCTGCTTCAACCCAGGCCCAAGAGAAGCCTGCACCGGTCAAGAAGAAGAAGCAGGTTGAGCGTCGCCAGCAGCCTCAGAGCAGTGGCACGCTGCGTGTTTCTGCGGATGAGCTCAAGCAGATCAACAATTTGTTTGGCAGCTTGATTTTGGAACGCAACGCTGTTAACTTGCGTCAGCAACAGCTAGACAGCTTCACGATGCTGCTACAAGAGCGTATGCAAGCCTTGGAAGCCTTCAACCTCCGCCTCCGCCAGTGGTATGACCAGTCTTCTTCCGCCAATGATGAGGCTGAGGGCTCGGCCAACGGCTCTCCAATCCAGGTCAACCCAGCGGCGATCGCTCCAATCCACCCCGGCAGCAATGCCAACGGTGACCAGGACTTCGACGCCCTGGAAATGGACCAATATTCTGACCTCCACCTGCTAGCAGGCGAGCAGATGGAGACCGTCGTGAAGCTCCAAGAGGTGACCGCCGATATTCGTCTGGGTCTCCAGGAAATGGGCACCGCGCTTCAGTCACTCAACGGCACGACTCGCCAGCTCCAGGGTCGTATTACGCGCACCCAGATGCGACCTTTCTCAGACATCGTCGGACGTTTCCCTCGGTTCATCCGTGACCTGTCTGTGCAATATGGCAAGAAAGTACAACTCCAACTCGAAGGGGAAAGTACACTGTTTGAGCGGATTGCCCTGGACGTTCTCACCGCGCCCCTCACTCACCTGTTGCGGAACTCCTTTGATCATGGCATTGAGCCCGTGGCGGAGCGTATCGCGGCAGGCAAGTCCGAAGAAGGGACGATTACGCTGCGAGCTTCTCAGTTGGGCAACCGAGCTCGAATTGTCTTACGGGACGATGGTCGCGGCATTCCGTTGGATAAGATTCGCGATCGCATGCGTAGACATGACATCCCCGAAGAGCACATTGCAGGCATGAGCAAGCAGGATTTGCTCTCCTTGATCTTTGATGCAGGCTTTAGTACTGCCGAGAAGGTGACAGACCTCTCCGGTCGAGGCGTAGGCATGGACGTTGTTCGAACAAACCTCAACAAGGTTGGCGGCGATATCAAAGTGGATACCGAGACGGGCAAAGGCACTACTTTTACCATTGATATTCCCTTGAGCTTATCCGTCCTGCGCATTATGTTGCTTGAACAACAAGATATGGTCTTTGCGGTGCCTGTCACGGCTGTTGATGAGCTGCTCCAGCTGGACCCGGAGATGATCAAAAACACGAGCGAAGGGCCTTGCTTACAATGGCAGGGTCACAAGGTACCACTCATGCCCTTGGAGCAATCTATCAGCTTCAACGGCAGCGCTCCAATTACGCCCCTGGATGGCATGCCCGTAATCAACGAATCCATGGTGCTGATTGTGCGCCACAACGATGGTTACTACGCCGTTCCTATTCAGCGCTATTGGGGCGAGCAAGAAGTGGCCACCCGCCCAGTGGCTAGCCCCTTGCCACTCCCCCAAGGTTGCGTCGGGGCAACCGTCCTTGGTGACGGTCGTGTGGTTCCGCTCATGGATTTGCCTCGCCTAATCAGCAGCAACAGCGTGAAACAAACGATGGGGTCTAGCAGATCAGTTGCACAAGCAGCCTTGAACAACGCTCGTAAAAATCTGAACCTAGCGATTGCTGAGAGCATACCGGAGCAGCAAACCATCCTAGTGGTAGACGATTCGGTGCACCTACGTCGTTACCTCACAATGACGTTAGAAAAAGCGGGGTACTTCGTCGAGCAAGCTCGGGACGGTCAAGAAGCGGTGGATCGACTATTGGGCGGTCTCCAAGTCCAAGCGGTTCTCTGCGATGTGGAAATGCCTCGCCTGGATGGCTACGGCGTTCTAGACCAAATCAAAGGGCGACCTGAGTTTCAGTCACTCCCCATTTCTATGCTCACCTCCCGAAGCAGCGAAAAGCACCGAAAATTAGCCATGAATCTCGGTGCTTCGGCTTACTTTTCCAAGCCCTACAACGACCAGGAATTGCTCCAGACGTTGGATGGTTTGATCGCCGCAGCCGTGTAAAGACAGCCTGGGTCATCCCCTGCCAAACACCATAGCCAGTAGAACTCCCAGAGCTAGCAACAGCCAACTCAGGGAGTTCTCAGCTTTCTCTGGGATAGTTTATAGGTATTACATCTGCTATCACTCAGCTCGTCTTTCTATAACTAAGACATCAATTCCCTGGGTTATCCCTCATGAAAGGCTCAATATTACTGGTTGAAGATGAAGTACGCTTGGCTCAGCTAATGGCGCTAGAGCTCAGCGAAGCTGGCTATAATGTCACGATTGCAAGTGACGGTCTAGCCGGTTTAGAACAGGCTCAAACCACTGACCCTGATCTACTGCTTTTAGACTGGTCGCTGCCCAAGTTGGCGGGCTTGGACATTTGTGCCAAGCTGCGCACAGCAGGCGATGCAGTGCCGATTATTTTTGTCACGTCCCGTGCGGAGGATGAGTATAAAGCGATCGCCCTTGAAGCCGGTGCCAATGATTACTTGATGAAGCCCTTCAACATTAATGCTCTGTTGGACAAGATCAGTGCGTTCTTCAGCTCAGGTCTTTACCCCGCATTGGAGTGAAGCATCGGTGCAGCTCAGCCAGAATCGAGAGGTCAGGATCGCGCAATGTCCCAAACCATAAGGCCGTTACAAGACCCAGCTTAATTCGACGCTGCTGCTGAACGCAGCGCCTGGGGGCGATAAAGCAACCATCCCAGGACAATCCCAATCCCTAAACCACTCAAGTGGGCGGACTGACTGATCTCGGGAATCAAGAAGTCCATGACCGATTGGATAATCACTAGCACCACAAGGACACGGAACTGCTCTGCCGCGATCGCTGACTTACTCCGCCACCAACTGTGCAGCAAGATCACCATCATCGATCCTAGCAAGCCCATAACTGCGCCAGAAGCTCCCACACCGACTAGATCTGGTTGTCCTTGCAACAAGGCAACCCCCATCATGCCCAGCATAGATCCAATGCCAGTGACGGTATAGATCAAGAGGAATTTTGGGGTGCCTAGCTTGTTCTCCACAAAGCGACCATAGTAGAACAGGCCAAACATATTGGCGGCGATGTGGACGAGACCAGCATGGAGGAAGACTGCGCTGATAACTCGCCACCATTCTCCATCCAGGACTGAGGCAGGGACCAATGGGCCATATCGGACCAGGCCCCCCGCATAGTTAATGACAAGGTTGGCTAGGGAAAGGACTTGGAAGCTGCCGTTGAAGTTGTAGATCACATCGAGGACAAAGATCAGGGCTACGGCAATGTATTGAGAGACGAAGACTAGGATGTTGAGGGAAATAAGGACCGTTGTAGCCCGGATCCAGCGGCGTTTGGGCTGACTATCGCTGAGGCTAACTTCGCCCAAGACTTCGGTTTCGAGGCGATCGAGGATGGCGCTGGAGTCGAGGCTAAGTTTGGCTTTATCGACAGGGGTTGTATGGGCAAGCCGGTAGGCGATCGCCTGTTGAAACATAGCGTTGCTATCTTGGTGCAGGGCGTTGAGCTGGACAGTGCCAGCTTTGCGATCGCCCGAGGCTAGTGTTGCGGTGCCTAGCCAAAACCGCTGGGTGGTGGCAGGCGTCGTGGAGAGCTGATTGGAGAACAAGTGTTGCACAGACATCTTTCTACCACAGAAGGCGAGGACCATCATGCGCAGGATGTTGAAGGAGTTTCGGTCTTTGGCCAGATTGCCGCTGCGGTGGAATTGGTCGTAGCGGGTGAGGAGCTGGTTGAGGCTGCCGACTTCACCGAAGGCTCGAACGTAGGCAACACCAAGGGAGGAGGGGCTGCTGAAGAGGGCCGCTTCAGCGAAGTGGAGCTGGACCCAGGAGAGGAATTCGGTCCAGCGGCTGGTGAGGCGATAGTAGAGGACGTTGGCATTTTGGCCCATGGCTCCGGGTTTACGGCGGTAGCGTTCGAGGATGGCTAGGGCTTCTTCGGATTTGCCGTCCTGGGCGAGGGCAAGGCCGCGCAGGAAGTCGGGACATTGCAGGTAACCGCCCACAAAGCGGAGGATGCGCCAGCGGTGGGCGAGTTGGGCAGCTGGGTGGTATTGCTCACGCTGGGTGAGGCGATTGAGGCGGATGAGGAGGATGAGAGGCCAGAGGAGGGTGATGGACCAGGTGAGACCGCTGATCCAACCAGCGACGCTGGGATTCACGAGGTAGCTGATGCCCAGGATGAGGAGATTGAGGGCAGCGATCACGACCATGCCGGTGGCGATGCGTCGGGCTTGGAGGATTAAGGCTCCACAGCTAATGAGTACGATTTGGATAAGGAAGCCGTTAAAGCTCATGGGCTGGGGGTTGGGACTCTCTATAGCCTACTCACTGGGAAGGGAAATTGGGGAGATTTTCTAGGGTGAGATTGGGGCTATACCAAATGGGTTGGAGCGATCGCGGGGCGAGGTTAGGCTTGGGCTGGAGGGCGGTGGGGTGCAAAACTGGGGTTAGGCGTATCGATTTGGGAAGCAGAATGAATAATCGGCAGTTGGCTCCGCTGTTGGCTTGGGTAGCGGCGAAGTATGCGGAGGAGTTGGATGTGCAGTTTTTGCAGGGGCCGGTGGAAGATCTGTGGGGGCGACATATTGTTTGGTTGTTTTTGTTGACGAAGGGGGAGGAGGTGGATCCTCGGGATGGGAAGGCGATGGCGGGTTTTATTGATGGGTTGTCGGATGAGATGATGGCTCCGGCGCGGGATATTTTTATTGAGACGGTGCGGCGGCGGTTGGCGGTTTTGGAGGAGTATGGGAAGCAGCCTGGGGAGGGCTGATGCGGTCTAGGACATGGCTTTTTCACAAGACCTGATACCAGCGTAGTGACATGGCATGCGATGTCAGCTCCAGTATTCGCGGTCTAACAGTTCAATTTCACCCTCGTTCTTGGGCCATGCCTATGTAGAGGCAAGGGTCGAAGAGGCAAAACAGCAGCCATGAGGGCCAGCCCCCCTCCCATAAAGAAATCAGGGCCCGCCGGATGGGACGGGCGCATCCCCTATGGATCACCCCTCCAATGCGGGCCGGGTTGCTTCACTTGATTGGGTCAGTACTGTGGGCGTTTTAGATTGCTCGAGCGTTGTTGTGGGGTCTTGCAGAAAGTCTTGATGCATCCAAACAACCCCATGTCCCCCTGGTTTGAGGGGGACTGCGCAGAGCACAAGGGGGGTGCTTTGTTGCTTGTCTCCAAAGCAAAGCTCCGCCTTCCCCAAGAAAGCGGAGCTTAGAAGCATTACACCAAGGCGGCTGTGTCTCCCCTCTCTCTTAGGAGAGGGGCTGGGGGAGAGGTTGTCTTGCCTCTGTTCATCAGCAGCTATTTCAAGAATTCTGCGCCAGAAATAACCTTAGCGCTGGTCAGCCGATCGCCTTGCTCAATGGCATCTACCACATCCATTCCCTCAGTCACATAGCCAAATACGGCGTAACTGCCGTCGAGGAAGTCTAGATCAGATAGGGCAATGTAAAACTGAGAGGAAGCAGAGTCGGGGTTTTTGGAGCGGGCCATGGCGATCGCACCGCGCTTGTGGATCAGCTCCAAATCAGTTCCCTTGCGGAAGGTACGACTGTAGGTGGGCTCGTCAGCACCAGCTTTTTTGATTTCGAGGGGAATGTTGCGCTCTAGGCCCAGCTCTGGATCGATAAAGCCACCAGTGCCCAGACGATTCACGGGGAACTTGGGATCTTTGCTCTGGGGGTCGCCACCTTGGGCCACGAAGGGCTTGGGTTCGTGGATGACGCGGTGGAAGACGGTGCCGTCGTAGGTGCCGCGCTGGATCAGGTCTACGAAGTTACCTGCAGTGATGGGGGCGTTGGTGCCGTCTAGCTCGACGGTTATGGTGCCACCATTGATGACTAGTTCGATGACCGCCTTGCCATCTAAGCGAGGTAATTTGGCTTCAGTTGCCTGGGCAATTACGGTGCCCTCGAATTGAGGGGTAGCCAAGGCGGAGCGGGTGGGGGAGGTGGTCCAGAGGAGGCCACTGGCGATCGCCAATACTGCCAGAGCCTTGAGGAATTTGAAACGCATAGGGGAGGGATGATTCTGCATGCAACCTTCGCATTTTAGCGGGCTATCTATCAGATGACCTACGACTAGCCAACTGTTGGTATGGGTCGTAATTCGCCTTTCTCCTCAAGCATGAGGCTGTAATCGCATAGAACCAAAGCTCATGAGCGCCGATTTCTACTGCGCTGACGCAAGTTATTCGCTTTCGCTGTGAGGTCTTGGAAAAAGTCGGACTCGACAATTTCAGTCACTTGCTTTTGGCGCTTCACTTCATCAATTTCAATGCGTAGCTCCTTAACCTGTTTCTTCAGGCGCTTTTCGCGAACATAGATTTCCTGAGCCATATGGCTAAAGACCCGAGCCAACTGACCCAGTTCATCTTGGCGCTTGGATAAGCCGGAGAGGCTTTCGGGTTTAAAGGTTTCGGCTTCGATGTCGGCAGCAGCACTGGTGACCTTCAAAATCGGCTTGGCAATGACATGATCAGATAAGAAAACGGCTAAACCAGCTGTAATAAGAATGAAAAGACTAATGACCAGCAAAAGCTGGCGGCGACTTTGCTGAATTTCTGCTAAGAAGTGATCTGCAGGAATCACAGTTCCCACCATCCAATCCAAGTCTTCTAAGGGGTTGAGCGCAATGAAAAAGACCTCTCCCGTGTCTGGATCGGTATAGCGCAGCCTTTCCCCTGGAGCAATTTGCTTACCTGCTTGGGTGATGGCGGCATGGGCATGGCGTAGCAAAGGATTTTCAGCTTCCGCTAGACGGGTTAACTGGGCAGATTTTGTGGGAGGCCAGGCATCGGTGGAGTCGGTCGCTGCCAAAATCTCTTGGTTGCCGTTCAAAATGAAGACTTCACCCGCGAGGGAGTCTTGAAGTTTAGTCAAGAATCCTGAGAGTTGGCTCAGCTCAATCCCAACCCCTACCACACCAGCCTGTTGATCCGAGGCATCTACAGTGACCGAAACGTCCATGCCAGGGGATTGGGTGGAGTGATAGAGATAAACGGTCCAACTCATCTGCCCCGGTTGGGCGATCGCGCTCTGATACCAGGGCCTTTCTGGAGCGTAGAAAGGAGGCTCTAGCGCTAAGGTCTTGCGATGGATTAGCGATTCCTTGCCTTCAGCATCGGAGCGATACGACTTGATCGTAGCTTGGCTACTCTGGGTGGCTTCGTCCCAATCTCGAAAGTGAGTTTTTAACTCACCTTGGGCTAACCGTTGAGCACCAAAGAAATCTCCAGAGGGATAGCCAAATTGCACCCAGCTAAAGTTAGGGTTGGCCTTCAAAAGGCTAAGAAAAAAGTCTTCTCGCTCATTAGAATCATCAAAGTCAATCAGTTGATAGGAAACGCTATTTTGTAAAAACTGATTGGCAACTTTTGCACTATTAAAGAGGCGGCGAACTTCTTGGGAGGTGCCCAGAACAATCTCTTCATTGGCCTGGGTCACAATGGTATCAACATTGCGTTTTGAGATCAGCGCCCAAGGCACATAAACGAGGGCCGAAGTGGCGCTAATGGTGACTAGAATAGCCCCAACGAGGGAAGCCTTGAGGCCAGGGGATTTGAGTTTCTCCCTCAAACGACGGTTCGATATGTGCGCTAGGATTTTCATGGTGCATGTCCTGAGGATTCGTTCACTGTGGCTCAATCATTTCGGCCTGAAGTGGCTAACTTTGGATGGGCAATATCTAGCCGAGATCAACCTCAACTCAACTCGCCCTTAGCGGAGAAGCGGGGGAGGGGGATTTCCCGAGGGAGAAGCATGGCCCTGTCCAGATTCTTTGGCAATGACGGCTGTGGCTGCCATACCGGTATGAACAATGCCTAGGGTTCTGAAGGGGTCCATGATGGGGTCAATGGCAATGAATAGCACCAAAACGGCTTCCAACGGCAGCTTGAGCGGTTCTAAAACGATGCCTAGCATGGTCAGGGTTAAAATTCCGGTGACCCCAGAGGTCGCCATTCCCGCCAAAATTGAGCCGAGGATAATGATAATGACTGCATTCAGGTCCAGGGTTTTGCCGTAGAGTTGGGAAACGAACAAAGAGCCAGTGGCAAAGTAGGCCACGGAGCCAAACCGGCAGAGGGTAATGGCTAGAGGAGTCACAAGTTTAATGGTTTGGCGATTGAACTTCAGCGAGTCGCTGAGGGCAGCGATCGCCGATGGCAAACAGGCCAGACTACTGGATGTGGCCAAAGCTAAAATACTGGTCCCTCGCAGGGCCGCGACCACTTTTCCTAGGGACCAGGGCGTCTGCTTCCAAATCACTAGGGTGCTAACCACATAAATGGTGAAAAAGGTGATTAAGCCCACCATGACAAAGGTAAACATGGAGGTGATGATCTCTAGGCCCTGCTGGGAGAGTTGATAGGCCAGCAGACTAAAAAGGCCAAAGGGTAAGATCAAAGTTAGCCAGTCGATCAACTGATTAAAGCTCTTATAAATGCTGTCCAGCATTGAGAAGATTGTTTCCGTAAAACTCTCCTTCAATAGCCCTAGGGAAAGACCAAAAATAATTGAAAAGCACAGAACTTTGAGAGTCTGGCCTTCGGACAGGGCTGAGAAAATATTGTCTGGCACAATGCCCATGAGAAAGCTGCTCATGGCAGGTTCTGCTTCTGAAGCCAATGCAGGGCCGCTGAGGGAGATTTCGAGATCAATACCGGACTGATTGACCATCACCCCGAGATTAGCGAGGGTCGCTTGACTAAGATTTCGCCCCGGTCCAGCGATCGCTGCAATCAACACTGCAATACCGCTCGTAAGAAGCAATCCAAGGGGGAACACCAGCAAAATCCGCTTGCCATAGCGCTTGGCATCGGGACTGCCCATGAGGCGGCCAATGCTAGCGGTGATCGCCGACAGCAAGATGGGAAAGACACACATTTTCAGCAAACCCAGGTATAGCTCCCCAATGGGTGCCATCAGGGTGGCAATGCCACCATGGGCGGTGCCCACGTAAATGCCTAATCCCACACTGATGGCGATCGCCCAAGGACTTCTCAGCCACTGGATTGAGGGTCTTATATTCGAATTGGTTAAAGGCCGAGCAATCATGGGTCAAAAGGGAAAGAAGAATTGGGCAAGGGGCTTAGAGGTAGTCGATGTAGTCTTTCAAGAGACCATCGATGGTGTAATCCTGCTTGACTCCCTCTAGGTACTGATTGACGAAGTCGTTGAGGTGACGGCTATCCCAAGGCAATACAACCGCTAGGGGGTCCTTCGTATCGGTTAACGCAATGGTTTGAAATTGCAGGGAGGCATCAGGATTATTGAGGACAATCTTTTTGACTTCAAGTTCATCTCGGTAGGCTGCAATGATGTTTCCCTGGGTCACGGCCTTGACCACTTCAGGCCAGGTTGCATATTCAACCACAGTGGCTTTGGGAAACTTTTGCTTGGCAAAGCCGCCATAGGAGGACCCCTTGATCACCCCAATCTTGCCTTCCAGGGTGCGCAGCATCTCCGCTGTGTTATCCCCCTTAGCTTGTTGTGCAAATTGGAGGCGATTGACCAGCAGCCCTTGGCGCATGCTGAGATAGGGGGCTGAAAAGCTGACCCGTTGGGCTCGCTTGAGCGTACGGCTAATTTTGGAAATGGCCAGGTCTGCCCGGTGGGCATAGACCTCATCCACGACTTCATTGAAGGTCTGAGCATCGCGGTTGAAGCTCAACTCAACGCCTAGCTGCTCCGAGAGTTGTTGGGCCATTTTGACGTCAGCCCCGAGCAGGTCTCCCGTTGGATCACTGAGAAAGAAGGGAGGATTATCTCGGGCCAAGACAGCCACCACCAGTTTGCCCCGGTCCAGAATGCGCTGAATATCCGGCGGCATTAGAGCTGGAGAGGCAGACTCTCCGTTTCTGGTGACGACTGCATCACCCCCTTGGAGTTTTGCGGTGGCGATCGCCGCCAAAGCAGCATCTGTTTCGGGACCAACAATGCCGTCCACAATCAGGCCGCGAGAGCCTTGAAAGCCAAGGACAAGCTGTTCCGTCGTGGCACTAAATTGGTCGGCTGGACTGCTGAACTCATAGCCTAAGTCTTGCAGTTGGCGGTGTAATTGCTGGACCTGGGGACCGCGATCGCCGCGTCGCAACCAGGCATCTGTTCCAGCCTGACCTCCGACCTCGATGGCCGATTTAGAAGGCTCGTCTGAGATTGCAGCTACCCTGGGCATAACGGGTGATTGAACGGTTTGTGCCAGCCAGGTTTGTTTGAAGGACAGGCCCAGTGTCAGTCCCACGATCACCAGGAGACTGACGACAAAGCTCAGAGCTACTTTGGGGAAGGACTTCCGAAATCGAGCGGGCAACATCGTCTTCATAGTTTGTAGGGCAACAGCTGGATCGAACGAAACAGCATTGATAGGGAGGCGCTTGGAGCGCGGTGAGTTAAGCCGCCATGGCTCGGAAGGATTGTTCGTCGTAGGCTCTAGCCAGGGCAAGATCCGCCACAATATCCAGAGGATCAACCCAGGGAAGAGCAGTTTCACTGAGCAAGGCACAGGCGACGGATAGCTCCGTACAGCCAGCGATAATCAACTCAGCTCCGCGAGCTTTGAGGCATTGCATTGCCTGGCTTAGGAGATCTAGGACGATGGGACTCACTTGACTCCCAGTGGTCTTAATTCCCCAGTTGGGGTGGTAAATGCTTTGCATCACCTGCTGCTGAAGCGAGGACTTGAGGCTGGGTTCAATGGCAATGAGCCCGACCTGGGTCAAGCTCTGGCAATAAAGTCCGGCCTGGAGTGTGCCGTCCGTGGCCAGGACCCCCACGGATTTAACCTGGGGATAGGAACGCCGAATAAATTGGCTGGTCGCTTCCATCAGATGCAGCCAGGGAATGTCCATCGCCTCTTGAACTGGCTGATAAAATGCATGGGCTGTATTGCAAGGAACAATCAAAAAATCACTCCCCATCTGTTGAAGCAACTGGGCATAATGCCGCAGTGAGGCAATACAGTTTGCGCGCCCTTTAGCCAAACTGCGCGTGCGATCAGGCACATTGGTGGCGCTGATGGTGAACCAGATCGGATAGTCTCGGTCCCCCCGGACGGGCCCCCGCTGATGGCGCTGCTGTAACAGACGTCGCTCTAGCTCAATATGGGCCAGCGGACCGAGGCCTCCCAAAATGCCAGGGATGGCCACTTGGCCCTGGGGGAGCGATGATTTGAACGCTGTTGTTAGCTGCATGGCTCTCCCGGTGCTGGCCCTGAACCTGATTTGAGACTCATGGCTGCGAGGGCTAGGGCCACCAGCATCAAGAGACCGCCCAGCCAGAACGGTGAGAGAATCCCGAGATGGTCAAAGACAAGACCGGCGCAAATTGGGCCAGCAATGGAAGCAATACTGCGCAGGCTCTGGGTTCCGGCAATAGTTCGTCCCTGCTCGCGATCGGAGACCCGGTTGGAAATCAGCGCCCGCAGCACGGGCAGTAATAAACCCACCCCGACCGCCAACATGGCCTGGGTCAAATACACGCCGCCATACAATCCCCATCCCTGTTGGGGAATCAACAGCGTGAGTCCAAATGCCACTGCCACTAAGGCAAGGCCTGTCACGGCAAGTTTGGCTTCACCGTATTTGGGCACCAGCTTGCGAATCAGTCCGCCTTGGACAACGGTCGAGACGACACCAATCAAGACAAACACCATGGCAGCCTGGCTGGGTCCCCAATCAAAGCGCTTATTTAGGAAGAGGACAAAGACGCTGCTGAACCCTGTAAAGATGAAATTGAAGAGAAAGAAGCAGAGCAAAAGTCCACGTAGCTCTGGCTTGCGGAACATGCGATTGAGCTGGGCAATGGGGTTAAAGTCCTTGATCGCCAGCTTGGGTTGGCGCTTTTCCACTGGCAACGACTCCGGTAGGGAAAGGCAGCCCCAAATGAAGTTCAGCAGTGCCAAGAAGGCCGCAATGAAAATCGGTAGCTCCAGGCTGTAGTTGGCTAAAAAGCCACCCAGAGCGGGACCAAGGGTAAAGCCCAGACCAAAAGCCGCTCCGGTAATACCAAAGTTTTTAGCCCGATCTTTCGGTGCGGATACATCTGCGATGTAGGCCTGGGCCGTGGCAGGTACGCCCCCCGTGGCACCGTCGATCAGGCGGGAGAGATAGATCACCCAAAGGCTACCCGCAATGCCAAAGAGCGAATAGGCCACGGTGGTGCCCAGGATGCAGACCAGCATGACGGGACGCCTGCCATGGCGATCGGACAGCGCTCCAATGATGGGAGTCGCGAGGAATTGAGCGACGGAAAAGCTGGCGGTGAGCAGGCCCAGGGTCAAGGCATCATCACGAAACTGCCCCACCAAAAAAGGCAAAACTGGGATGATGATACTGGAACCAATTTTGTCGATCAGGATGGTGACAAAAATGAAGACTAATCGAGAAACCGGGAGCGGTGCCGCCGCTGGGGGTTGCTGACTGATGGTCATGGCGAGAGGTGGAGAATGGGGCCAAGGACAAAAGGGGCGAGGGGAGACTTAGACGACTGCTATACAAGCTTCCGAAGGATTCGCTATGACATGGTGTGCAACCCAGTCTTGAATCCTGGGGTTGACCTGTTCGGGCACCTCATCCTGGGGACAGTGACCTACACCCTCTAGGGCCACAAAGCCCTCCACCACTGGAAAGTCTGCTAGGGCTCGGCCCAATTCAATCGGCTCCCAAGGATCCGCAGTGCCCCAGAGAATCTGGACTGGACTGGAAACCTGGGGCAATAGATCTTCAGGCAAGGGCCCTGTGAAGTTATTAATGAAGGCCCAGAAAACATCCGCAGCACCCGGCTCACGAGATGGTTGAATCAGCAACTCTACTAGCTCGTCGGTGACGGCATCGCCATTGCCATAGGCACTTTGGAGGACCTTTTTGACGACATTGGGCTTCGCCAACTGCTGGAAGAGCCAATGGACAACGGGCTTGCTCCGCACCAAACGCTTGAGCAGGGGCCGACCCAGACGGCGCATGGGGGGCTGGGTTTGGAGCTTGCGATCGTGGATTTGACGCAGGGCACAGTCCAGCAGCATAAGGCCTCTCACCTGGTTCGGTTCCAGGACCGCAGCTTGGAGAGCCACCACACAGCCAATCGAATTACCGATGAGGAAGGCGGGTTCTTTGACCACCGCTTCTAGAAATGCGGTGATTTGTGCGCCCCAGGTTTCGAAACAGTAGGGCGATCGCCCCTCAATCTCCAGTTCCGGTGCAGGCTTGGCAGATTGACCAAATCCCAAGAGGTCAATGGCATAAACCCGATGTCCTTCAGCCAGAACCGAGATATTTTTACACCAATGGTCACTGGAAGCGCCAAAGCCATGAATCAAGACTAGAACAGGACCAGTTGTGCCTGCTACCTGGTAACGAATATCCAAGCCTTGCCATTGCCAGATCAAACTGTGAGGTGGGCTATAACCATTGCCCTGATCCATATCGGTTAGCTGCTCTATCATGATGACTCTGGGTGATAGCGATTCTGTGATATTGATTCTGTGAGGCAACATTCCCGAGTCTTTTGCCCTCAATGCTGAGACTGGGGAATTGAAGGCCCCCCCCTGCTTTTAGCTGTATCTCCCCGCTGCCAAAATGAGGAAGGGGCAGGGCTTCGGGTCGGCTGAATGAGGCAAGGGCGTGCTTAAGGCTGGCAAATCCAGGTGAAGATCAACCTGGCACCGACTATAGATGCTTAATCAACTGCTGCGGAAGACTGCAACAGGGCATTCGAAACTGCCAATTTTCGCTGCATTTCCTGGGGAAACGCATATTTCCGTAGTAGCTTGCGATAGGCCATCATCGTGGCATCGGAGGCGATGAGCAGCTCAGAGCGACTATTTTCATAGGGTACGGGCTGGGGGCTCTGTTGCCGCACAATGATGTCGTCTTCGAACAAAATCTTGTTGCCCACCTTCGCTACATGGCGATCGAAGACCTGGCTGAGAATAGGGGTCCTATTCAAGAAGCCTCGAATATTCACTGCCTTTACCAGGGTCTTGTTTTCG
>CALIGI010000028.1 GCA_938021205.1 uncultured Pseudanabaenaceae cyanobacterium | reverse complement strand
TTTTCAGTCTGCGGTGTAGCGAAGGCAGACCTCATTGATTAGAGCGTTAGCGACTCTTTCTAGATGCTAAGACAACTTTTAATAGACTGTCAACTCAGGTTGGAATGGGCTTGCAAAAAAAGAGGCTTGCAAAAAAAGAGGCTCCCGAAGGAGCCGTTGAGTTGGTCTTAGGCGCAGATGGCATACCAGAGGTCTGTGTCTGTGCGCAGAGAGGAATAGTTGAGGCCTTGGATGTAGAGGTAATCGAGTAGTTCAATGCCTCGGGCCTCGCACTGAGTCAGAAGTTCATCGACCTCATGGAGTTGCCCTAGGGATTGCTCATGGTCACCCAGGAGCCCAGGACTGAGGTCCGCCACAAGAGCGCTCGCAGCCTGGGCTTGGGCCATGTAGTTGACCAATTGCTCGGTCGATAAAGGCATCATGGGTTGCAGCAAGCGGGTGGTGCCGATAATTTGGCCGTCAGCGTTGAAGGTGACGAGCACAAGCTGGGTGCAGTCAAACTGGCGAAACTCCTGGATGCACAATTGGGCCAGGGCTTCTAAGCGTGCAGGGGCAAGGGTCAGCATGGCACATGGGGTAATTCGTCATCTCCTGCGGCCATTGGACGCCCAAAGAATTCCCCAGCTGCGGGGGGTGCAGTGGGGAGCGGTCCTAGGTGATTCAAAACAGGCCGTCGTATCCTCCCTGTTGGTAAGCCGAGCTGAGCAGGCGGATTTCCATCCGGTAGCCTTCTCGCTGGTTGTCCGGCAGAGCGTTATGGCTGCGCTGGAGGCAGAGGGCAATGTCGTGGTTGCTGAAGCGTTGCAGCAAGTCATTAACTTGCTGTTGCAACTTAGTCGTTTCGACTTCGAGAGGTTTTGCGCCGTAGGGCTGTTGGGCCAGGTGAGCCCGTTCATCCCGACGGCTGACCTCACGGTTGCCTGGAGCATGGTGAGCTTGGGTCATGGTGAAAACCTAGAAGGGTGGATTGGGGAAGGTTGGCATCCCTCACGCTTCTGGGCCGTGGCCCTAATATTCTTCAGGTCGCAGAACGGTGGTGGCACAGTCCCGGCGGTCCAAGGGGTCACCGTCGAGGATTGCCTCGGTGATGATGTAGAACTTTTGGCCCTGGGCATCGTGGCGGACAGTGAAGATACGTTCGCCAGATTCCAAAGCATCTAGGTTGCGCTGATGGTCTTCATCGCAGCATTGGCATTGCTCGACGCGGAGATGTTGGCCGGAGGCAGTGAACAGGCTGGCCAGGTCTACCGTTTGACCGCCAGGGGTTTTGGCGAAGCGGCTGAATTTGAATTTCGCATCCGTCATATCAATCATGGATGGTCTCCTAAGGAATGGAGAGCCGCAGTGGCTCCCCCCCCCGTCTGGCCCCTGGCCAGGGTTTAAAAAAGAGAGCTGCGGGAGAGGGTGATACCTCTCTCACAGCAATGGGGTCTAGTTCGCAAATCCACGGGGTAGGACGACTGCCTGGCGGATGCCTGGGCCGTAGATTTGCGCCAGGGCTTGAACCTGAGCGCTGGGACGGTGACCCTGGGTTCGATGGGCCGTAATGGCATTGCTGAGGTCGATGGCAGCTTGGGTCGGAATACCCTGGGCCATGAGACTTGTCGCATTGCTGTCGGTTTGAGCGGTCTGGGTCAAGATTGCAGCGGATTGAGCCATGGGTTGTTGTTCCAGAGGTGAGTACGTTGGTCACCGTTTTGGGGCGTGAGCCCCATGGCTGGGGAAGGCGGGTCAGGCAAAAAAAGGGATGCGAGTTGCATCCCTGGGGCGTTGAAATTAGGCGTACTCCAGCTTGAATTTTCGGCTCGCGCTGATGAACAGGGTCGAGGCCGCTGCATGGAGGGTTTCTTCGCCCACGGGGTAATCCGTCAGGGCTTGGGTCACCGCTCCGAGGCAGTAGGCATACAGCTCCGCCTTGTCGTCGATCCAGTCATGGATCTCCACCGGCTCTTGGGCAGCCGGGGAATCGGTCACCGGGACCAGAGCAGGTTGTTCTGGCTGGGCTGTCACCGGGGTGGTGCTGCGGGGCACCAGTTGGGGTTTCGCGACAGCTTGGGGAGCAGTGGTAAATTCCACTTCCCACAGGGGTCGGTCTCCTATGCCAGCCCGGTTGTACAGGCTGGCGGGTTGGCCAACGTTGAGCAGTCGAGCATCTTCGGCAGGGAAGGTTTTCCAGAGGGTCTTTTCGCCCTCGTCGGTTTGACAGGTGAAGAGGACGGACTGGATTGGCTCGTAAGGTGGGTACTTACTTTGCTGGACTTTGCCGAAGCGGGTGATCTGGGCGGGGAGGCGTTGGGCCGTGATGGTTGGCATGGTGATACCGGAGAGACAGCAAGAGCAGGGTTGCTCTCATCTCGTTCGGCGAAGCCGGGGTGGCTGTTGATGCTGCTGGTACTCGTCCAGACGGCACTGGTCTGGAAAGTAGGAGGTCATTCGGTGCAAGCTTTGCTGCCCCAGCGAAGAATCAACAGCTTTTACACAGACCCCCCTAAAGTCCTCGCTGAATAAGGGATATAGGGATTTCCTCCACTCAGAAGACCCGTCCCCCTATGAGGCACCTAGGCCTAAACCATTAAGAGGGTGAACCTTAAAGCTCGCGATGCAACCACGTCCCAATGCCATCGGCTAAAACCCTCGCCAAGGCGCGTTGAGCATCCTCATCTGTGATCCATTCAAACTCCTTTGGGTGGGTCATAAAACCCAGCTCTAACACCACCGCCGGAGCCTCCGATGGACGGGTTAGGGCCAGGTTATTCCAAAAAATGCCCCCAGCAACTCGATCTAATCGCTCCACTAAATAGTTATGAAGAAACACCGCAGCACCCTGAGACTGGGGATGATACCAATAGGAGCGCACCCCCTGACTCCCTTCTGCATCACCGTCCTCCTCCACGCTCGTATAGTGAATTGTGAGGGCGATCGCAGGTTCAGTCTGGGCGATCTGGCGCTGGCGCTCGGCTAGCGAGATATCCAGATCGGTCTCCCGCGTCATCACGACCACTGCTCCCCGCTTGAGCAACTCATCTTGAAGAAGCAGGGATACGGTCAAGCTCACATCCTTGGCCCAAACTCCCGTTGGCCCCGCTGCCCCAGTTTCTGGTCCGCCATGTCCTGGGTTAATCAGCACCTTGATGCCTGCTAACTGGCTGTCAGGCTGCTCGGCCAAGGCTGGCTGGGTGAGCGCACTTAGGGCAAGCGCCACGGCCAAACCCCAGGCTTTGGGTCTCCAAATCGCCATCATCTTGTCATCCCCAAGGTTTAGTTCAACACTCCGGATAGTTTTAGGGCTCCCGAAGAGGACAGCCATCCATCTTCTAAAGTGTATTTACAACCAAGCAAATACACAGATTGATAGCCTCAAAGAGATCCTAACGGGCCTACTGGACACAGTGAGCCTTTTCACAAACTGCAACGGAAGTTTCTGCTGACGCTACTGCCGAGCTTGCTGATTGTTTATGGCATTGAGCTACTACAGCGACCTGTGTAAATGGACCTACCGTCGTCACTACGCCAGAGGCATTGACTTGGAAGCTGTCGCTCAGCAGCGAATCGAACAGAATGGCTCAAGCTCTAGATCTCAGTTTGGGGAACTTGATTGCACCTTTGGAGAAAAGAATGATGGTTGCCATGGCGATACCGGAGATAGGACTAGAGCAGATTGCGCTCATCTCAGTCGGTGAAGCCGAGAGCTGTGGGCTTGATAGGAACTAGAAGGCGACTCTCCAGCTAGCAAATTTTCTGGGATGGCAAAGAGCTAGCGAGATACAAGCTTTTGCAGTCAAAAGACGCGCAGTCTCAATAGCTTAAGGGGGAGGCTCAGCCAAACGTTCCACCCACAAGTTAATGAAAGCCGAAACAAATTTTTGTTCCACAACACTCCAGCCCACAAAGACGAGACTTGTCACAGGTATCGTCAACGCCAATGTCAGCGGCATGAAGACGGACAAAAAGGTGACTGTCAACATGGTTGCCAGCAATACAAAACCAAGATTAGCAACAACATAATTTAAACGGTTTCTATCAGCATGAGATATTATGATGCCGCCCAAAAGACAAACAATAGGGAGCACTATACCTGCAAGCATTAATGTGGCTTTCCAGTGGGGTGAGTCATCAAATGTAGCGAGGAGAAATAAGATACTCCAACAACCTAGGGAAGTGAATACACCAATCAACGCCCCCATGATTATGCTGCGTTTAGGCTTTAGTTCTGGTTTAACAGGTTTGGACATGACTGAAAACAGCGATTACACTGCTGAAAGTTGAGAGAAGTATCAGTAGCGCCCCCCCATCGTATCCATTAGCCTGCGCTTGCTAAAGCACCTGAGCACGAGCCAAGCCTTCTCTGATTGCAGCTGTAAACCTGTAAAAGTCAAGTTTAGTTTCCTCACGATCTGAGGCTTTCAAGGATTTAAAGAAGGTCTTTCGTAAGCCTTTAGCAATCTCCAACTGAACCCCAGACTTAGACTTGCCACGATTGCAAATATTTTTCTCTGACTTTCCCTGAAGGAAAGGGTCATTATGTTTGTCTGTGTCAAACCCGGCTTGATTCAAAGACTTCTCTAAAAACATTTGGAGGCGTTCGTTGAGCCCTCCGAGATATACAACCTTCTTGTCGCTGCCTTCTCCATGAATAGTTAAGACAAATTCACAGTCCTGAAGCATCTCTAATGCACAAGGCTCATCAAACCTTGTGCTAGTGATATGCAAGTCACGATTGTTAGAAATCTTTATGCCTTTAAATAGATAAAATGACAGCTCCTCCCTGGCAATTTCTTGAGCAATTTCGCTAGTTCCAGGTTCAATCGAGCCACCATGAGGTGCCATGACTAAGACTTTTGTTCCACTCGCAGCAAGTTCTATAACGAAGTCTATC
>CALIGI010000027.1 GCA_938021205.1 uncultured Pseudanabaenaceae cyanobacterium | reverse complement strand
ACATCGGTTTTCGTGTGATGTGCGAAGCGCCGAGGACTCTCTAGCCCTCTGTTCTTTTGCCCTCTTGCTCTTGGGGCTGTGGGATTTCTCTGTCGCGCGTAGCGCGTGATCGATTTTAATTTTTTAGGGACCTTGCCGTTTCTTCCAGGGCCATTGAAAGCGCTTTGTCCCCATCTCCGTCGCTGCTGACCAGCAGAGATACAGCACAAATATACCGATGGAGGTAAGAAAGATGGGTAGATCGTTGGGCATGATTGGGCAATTCAACAACAGCGAAGTTGGCATTGAGCTGGCCCCCATCCCCTAACCCCTTGCCCCCAATTCTGGGGGAAGGGGAACTCGAAACCAAATTTTGGTTTGGGCTGTGGCTCCCCTCTCCCAGAATTGGGACGAGGGGCTGGGGGTTGCCCTGAACAGGGCAACCGAGGAGAGGGCGATAGAAGCAAGCCCAAAAAAGTTCCCCAAACCATATGACGATCTTGTCACAGCAACGTCACAGCAGCTTCTCAGGGAGCGCTTAGGTTAGGAAGCAACGATGGGACAGAAGCTTTGGCATCGGTAATGAGTAGTCGATCATCGGCCTCATCCAATCGATTACCCCTTGCCCTTGAGCAATGCTGACCACACCTAAGTTCGACAAAGCCTAGCTGCCCTCACCCCTAACCCCTCTCCCCAGGGAGAGGGGAAACAATCCAAGGCTTTGCCCAGCCTGATTTGAGTTCGGTCCTCTTTCTCTCTTAGGAGAAGGGGGTAGGGGATGAGGTCGTTCTTCAGCTATCCAACTCAGGTTAAAAGCCCATTCCACGCCCTTCCTAAAACAAACAAAATGCAAAACTTTCTTCCCCGCAAAGCCGCTGCTGCTGCTAGTCTCGTTGCCCTCGGTGCAGGCCTAGCCACCGGCATGGGTCGCATTGAATTCAAAGGCAGCCCGGCCATTGCCTCCCCTAACCAAAGTAACCTCATTGCCCAGAGCGTTCCAAGCTTTGCCCCCGCCCCCAACACCATTCGCGATGTAGTCCGCAATACAGGTGATGCCGTGGTTCGCATCGATGCCAGCCGCACCGTCAGCCAACGTCTACCGAACTTCGGCAATGACCCCTTCTTCCGCCGCTTCTTCGGCGATCAACTGCCCCAGGGCGGAACCCGGGAGCGGACTGAGCGCGGCCAAGGTTCTGGCTTTATTGTCAGCAGCAACGGTCAAGTCATTACCAATGCCCATGTGATTGATGGGGCGGATCAGGTGGTTGTCACCCTCAAGGATGGCCGCGAATACGAAGGCACAGTGGTGGGTGTGGATAGCGTGACCGATGTGGCGGTCATCGATATCGATGGCAAGGACCTGCCCACGGTAAAGCTGAGCGATTCCGATAAGATTGAGCCAGGGGAATGGGCGATCGCGATCGGCAATCCTCTCGGCCTAGACAATACCGTTACCGCTGGCATCATCAGCGCCACGGGCCGCAGCAGCGCCGATATTGGTGCGCCGGAGCAATGGGTCAACTACATTCAAACTGATGCCGCAATTAACCCCGGCAACTCCGGTGGCCCCCTGCTCAATGCCAGAGGTGAAGTTATTGGCGTCAACACCGCCATTCTCCGAGGGGCTCAGGGTCTAGGCTTTGCCATCCCCATCAATACCGTCCAGCGTATTGCCGACCAGCTCGTAGCCAATGGCAAAGTGGATCATCCCTATATTGGCGTCCAGCTCATCACCCTCAGCCCTGAGCTAAAAGATCAGCTCAACAACGACCCCAATAGCCCCTTCACTGTCGAGGCCGAGGAAGGCATTCTTGTGGCCAAGGTGATGCCGGACTCTCCCGCTGCGAAGGCAGGCCTAAAGGCAGGGGATGTGATTCGAACATCCCAAGGCAGCACCATCCTGGAGTCAGGTCAGTTGCAGAACCAAGTGCGCAGCAGCCGCGTGGGTGACAGGTTTGCCCTAGAAATTGAGCGGGGCGATCGCAGCATCGAGATCACCCTCCGCCCCGAGGCCCTACCCCAAAGCTAAATAAGCCCCAACTGTGTTCCTCCTCCAAAGCCTAAGCTGCCTCTAGGTCTAGGGTGACGAGCAGGATAAGATCAAAAGCTGGGTGCTTCCAAGCGTCCGGCTTTTGCATTCCGAGACGACGAATGGACCTGCTCAATCTCCCCCCAGCCGCTTTCATCCATCCCAATGGTGAAAATCGCCAAGCCGTCGCCCATTTGGTGCAGAAAGTTGTCGACCAACTGCTCACAGAGATGGGGCAGGCTGGTGGGCGATCGCCCCTCCCCGTCCTAACCCAACTCCCCGAACACAAAATCCCCAACCAAGGCCTCACCGAAGCTGAGTTGCTCACCCAACTCAAAGGCATCATCCAGCAATCAATGAATGCCGCCCACCCCGGCTATATCGGCCATATGGACAGTATCCCCAGCACTGCCTCCATCCTGGGCGATCTCGTGGCCGCAGCATTGAACAACAACATGCTCAGCGTTGAGATGTCGCCGGTGCTATCTCGCTTGGAACCGCTGCTGCTGAAGGAAATTGCAGCGATGTTTGGTCTGCCGGAGACTGCCAGAGGTGTCTTGGTGAGTGGCGGTAGCTTGGGGAATTTGCAGGCGATCGCGGTGGCCCGCAACACCCATTTCCCAATTAGCGAGAAGGGCCTCGCAGGTCTCGGAAAGCCCCCTGTCTTCTTCACCTCTGCCGCCGCTCACAGCTCGTTCCAGAAAGCAGCGATGGTGTTGGGGCTGGGCTGTGAGGCTGCAATTGGTGTGGCAATAGATGAGCGGGGCAAGTTGGATTGCAAGGCTTTAGAGGCAGCGATCGCCCAGGCCAAACAAGCTGGTCAAGCTCCTTTCGCGATCGTCGCCACCGCTGGAACCACCGTTACTGGGAATATTGATCCGATTGAAGAGATGGCCGTCATAGCCCAGAAGCATGGCCTCTGGTTCCATGTCGATGCCTCCTACGGCGGAGCCCTTGCCTTTTC
>CALIGI010000026.1 GCA_938021205.1 uncultured Pseudanabaenaceae cyanobacterium | reverse complement strand
GTAGCGCCTTGGGCGCGCTGGACAAAGCGGGGAGATTCGCTGCAGGGGGTCAGTCCAGCGACATCGGCAGAAGCCGTGGGTGCAAAACTAAACCACAGACAAACTGCTAGCGCCAAAGCGAACAATCGTCTCATGGAGTCTCAATCCTCTCTTTTCAAGAAATATTTTCGAAAACATGCGGATATTAAACGGAAGTTGTGAAGACAAAGCGTCTCACGACCGTAGGGGCAACCACAGAGGCTTTCTGGATTAAAAAGTCGCGGAGCATAAAGCCCTAGACTTACATATAACTAGATTCCCAGAGTGAAGCCCTATCCTTTACCTGTGCTTAAGGGTTCTACACATTTCGGCTGGGTTAAAAGCGAAGGAGGCAGGCTATGGCGACAATTTTAGCGATTGAGACGAGTTGTGATGAGACCGCAGTAGCCATTGTCAAAGATCGTCAAGTTTTGAGTAGCATCGTGAGCTCCCAGATCGATCTACACCGGACCTATGGCGGGGTCGTGCCAGAGCTAGCCTCTCGGCAGCATTTGGAATGGGTCAATCCCGCGATCGCCCAAGCCCTCGCCGACGCTCAATTAAGCTGGGCTGAAATCGACGGCATCGCATCGACAGTCACTCCGGGATTGGTCGGAGCGCTCCTCGTTGGCACCATGGCTGCAAAGAGTCTCGCCATGCTCTATGGGAAACCCTTCCTCGGGGTACACCACCTAGAAGGGCATATCCATGCAACTTACCTAGACCAGCCAGGCCTTAAGCCTCCTTTTCTCTGCCTTCTGGTCTCTGGCGGCCACACCAGTCTGATCCATGTGAAGGAAGCGGGAGACTACACCACACTGGGGCAAACCCGCGACGATGCCGCAGGAGAAGCCTTCGACAAAGTCGCAAGATTATTGGGACTGGGTTATCCTGGCGGGCCTGTGATTGATCAACTGGCAAAACAAGGCAATGCTAAAGCCTTCAAGCTTCCAGAAGGGCGCATTAGTCTCGGCAAGCATCAAGGAAAAGGGAAAGCACAACAAGGCCAAGCTCGATACCATCCCTATGACTCCAGCTTTAGTGGTCTCAAGACCGCGATGTTACGACTGACAGAGCGATTGAAACCAGAAAGTCCACTACCCATCGCAGATCTAGCTGCCAGCTTCCAGTACACCGTCGCGAAGGCGCTGACGAAGCGGGCGATCGCCTGCGCCCGTGACTTCAACCTTTCCACAATTGCAGTAGGGGGAGGCGTCGCCGCCAACAGCGAGCTACGCCATCAACTCACCGCAGCGGCTCAGGCAGAAGGCTTCCAAGTCTTTTTCCCTCCCATAGCACTATGCACAGACAACGCTGCGATGATTGCCTGCGCTGCTTGTGAGCATTTAACCCGGGGTCGCAGCTCCTCTCTCCAACTTCCCGTTCAGTCCCGAACGCCCTTGGAGAAGGTGCTGTCGCTGTATGAATAAGTGGCCGCAGAGGTTATCTAGGTCTAGTCGTGGCCCTAATCAACCCGAGCTATCTCTGAGGAGCTGAACGAATCGAGAGCAAAGAAGGCCCAGAAGTACAGGTTACTTCTGGGCCTTCTTGATCAAACAGATGCGCAATTCACCTAACGAACATAAGCGTAATAAGTAACCATCGGAATCACCGTTGAGAGAATCAGCAAGACAATCACAATCACAGTGGCATTGCTTTCCTTGGTCTCTTCGGCAGAGGCAAACGTACCTTCCACGCGCATATCATCAATAATCACGGGAGGACCAGGGTCTTCCTCACCAGACAAGACTGCGATGAGGCGATCGCTCGCATCCAAGAATGATTGATTATACTGATCACCCTTGCGGATAGGAGCCATCATGGTTTCTTCGGCGATGCTAGTGGCAACCTCTTCAGATAGTCTTTTCTGAGTTTCCTCCCCCAAATGGATTGCGACAGTATTGGTCGAAATATCCAAGGCAATGATGACCTGGTTCTGCCGTTCTTCAGCGGTGGGGAACCAAGTGGTAAAAAGCTCATCAGTGAAGGAGTCGATAGTTTCGCCATAGTCGAGGCGGCGAAAGGTAACCAAGTGAACCTCATCGCCAAAGTCAGCTTCTAAGGCCTTCAGACGACTACTCAGTTGACCTTCACTCAAACGACTGAGTACATCTGCATCATCAACAATCCAATTCCCATCCCCGGCAGTCACAGCGGGAATCTGGGACACGCTAGTGGCTAGGACCGGCGCAGCAAAACTTGCCATGGAAAGGAAGCTAGCAGCGAGAAGTAGGCCTAGAGAACGCACAAACCTTTTCAGCGATCGCTGAGCAGCATTGAAACCAAGCATGACCTGTGAGTCCTAAAACGGCAATTCCTATAGGGGACGATTTAGAACGCTCAGAACGACTATCGCCACCATTAATCATCTCTTATAGTGCCGGATAGCCTGGAACAAGGCTAGTGCCACAACATAGAAGCTACAATATAGATCTAATTATCTACTAGCAAATGAGCCCAACGACCCAGCTCGTCAAACTTAAGCCGTAGCGCGATAGCTAGTCCAGGCATCGGAAGCCGGAGCGGTTGGAGCTCGCAAAGGCTCGACGGAATTGACGGTATAGCTAGGAGCTTGGGCGGCTCGCAGCGGTGCCGAGCGCTGGGTGGGATACACCGTTTGCTCTAGATCAGCCTGAATCAAATCAACTTGATTCATGAGGCGATGCATTTGCTCGCGCACCTTATAGATCTGCTCCAGAACAGCCATCTCAGCCGTTAGGTCGCGAGTTACAGATTGCTCAGCGACCTCCTGGGAACGAGCAAAGCTCGCATAGGACTGGGCAGCAGGGAAAATTGGAACCGTATGATGACCCGTTCGGGGCAAAGCTGCGACATGCACATCAGGCTTGGCAGCTAAAGGGGCAGGCTGTTGAGCAACCGAAGGAGCCACTGTCTGAGCAGCCACGACTTCCTGCGATTGAACAGAAAGGCGTTGAACAATAGATTGAACCTCTGCCACAACGCTAGCCAAGGCATCTGTACTATGGAGAGACTGAGAGGATTGGTTATCTACATGGGTTGGCAAGCTCACTTTCTGAGCCCCCGAGGATGCTGGAGCATCCAAACCCTCTGATGATGGGGTCGGAACCTGATGAGCCACCCTAGCAGTCTCTATGGAGCGAGGAGCTTCGGCAAGGGAAGCTGGGCTGACCACCATAGGAGCATCATCTTCATCCAAGAACATGTCTAACCCAGAGGCTTTGAGAGATTCCTTCGTTAATGAGGAGGAGTCGGAATCAGCCCAGCCCATCAAATACTCCGCAGAAGAACCGGAGAGCAGCGGTGAGTTCGCATTGGTGGTGGCCTTCTCAGAATGACTGGAAGCCTTCCTTAAACGAGAAGCACCCAAGCCCAAACTGATGACTGCCGCAGCGCCTAGATACTCAACAGCGTAATCATCCAGGGGGCCTCGAATCTCTATATTTGCCAATGACATCTCCATTGGCTGGGCACCAAAAATAGCAAGGGGAGTGGATAGAACAGCGAACGTTAAACCCGTTAACCAGGTTGCAGAGGCGGCACGATTCCCGTTAGGTGCGGTCATAATCTGGCTTTCCCCAAGCGTGTTAATGGCTAATAAACTCTAAGCACAGCCAAATGGGCTGGGCAAATTTACGTGATTTACTCCTCATAATCCTAATCTTGCAAGATGTAAGGTCATGTAAAGTTTCAGTGAAAGCACTTGGTGGTTCTTCAAATCTATAGTGAATATTTTTCAGACCTAGTAAATTTTTCACACCGTTTCTTTGCCTAAGAAATGGGGAAATTCTAGTCATGACAACAGTCTTAATCGTTTGAATATTGAAATTCACATCACCGCCTACCAGATATAGCTTTGAGCCCCCTACATGTCCTACATAATGTAAGCGTTACCATATAAACTCCCTTAAATTAAAAAAGAAGCTAGTCAAGGGAATATAGCGCTCCCAACAAAACAATGGGAGCGATTTTATCGATGAATTAGTAGCTCTAAATCCCTAAGTCAATTGGCGTAACCTAGGCATTAATAGCTAGTGAATAACAGCTATAAGCTGGGCTTTAACTTAAGTCAAAGCCTGAATGATTTCATCATCGGTAGAAAAGTCAGGTTCGGGCTGTTCTTGCGCCTTGTAATCCTGCCCAAAGGAATCTTTCAAGCCATTCACTAGACTGAATTGAGGCTGCCATTGCAGCTCGGCCTGGGCTTTGGCCACTGAGGCAAAGAAATGCTGCATCCGCAGGGGAAATGCTTTGCGCTTACCAAAATCAAAGGAGGTTGGATCGTAATGCAAGAGCTTGAGGGAGTCGGGGTCACGTCCGGCAGCTTTCGCGCAAGCTTTGGCTAATCCATCGAAGGTGACGAAGCGATCGCCCGCAATATTATAAATTTGGCCAATTGCCTGGTCATTGCCTAGAACCTTAACCATGGCCAAAGCTAGGTCATCCACATGGCCTAGCTGGGTGACATGGAGGCCATTGCCCGGAATGGGCAAGGGGCGATCGCGCACGATACGGTCAAAGAACCAGCGCTCTACCGGGTTGTAGTTTTGTGGGCCATATATATAAACCGGGCGCACGGAGGTGAAAGGTAAATTCTGTTCTTGTAAATACTGCTCGGTTTCAAACTTGCCCTTGTGGCGACTCTTGGGGTCGAGAGGATCACCTTCCACTAAGGGCAGCTCGTCGGACTTCAGGTAGACCCCGGCAGAACTGACATAGATGAACTGCTTGAAACCCGGCTCCAGGGCTTCAACCAACATCTGGGTGTCACTGCGCTCTCGGCCATTGTTATCAAACACCGCATCAAATTTCTGGCCAGTCAGGGCTGCTTTGAGCTGGGCTGGGTCTTTGCGATCGCCTTGGAGCTGCACTACACCTGCTATGGGAGCCGGACGGTTACCCCGATTAAAGAGGACAACTTCGTGGCCCTGTTCTACTAAACGGCGAGTCAGTGAAACCCCAATGAAGCGAGTGCCTCCCATGACCAAAATGCGCATGATTTCCCCTCTAGAACTGCCAAACTATCCTAGTCGCTTGTCCGTCTTAAATCGAGGGGCAGTGGAGGGGATAGGTAATGACAAGTCAAGAATCAAAACCTCTCTGTTTATAGCTTTGAGCCAACTCAGACTGCCTCCAAAGTTCGGGATAGCGACTGAACCAATGCTTAAGTGGATAGCTGAGTCACTGCAATGGAGCCACTCAAACACACAGCAACATCTGTTCCGGGGGCAGCGGGGCGATCGCTATAGTTACCGTTATAGGTAAACGCATTACCAGCCTGGGAATAGCTCAAGGGCAGCGGGTCACGGGAGGGCTGACAAAAGACCAACTCCGGCAGATCAGTGCGATCGCCGGGCCAGGGCAAATTCACATTCCAAAAGCTTCCCGGCTCAGGGGGCTGCTGCAAAAAAATCTCCAACACATGGGCTGACCAAGCCTGGGTACGCTCCCAATTCAATGGCTCTCGCCACTGAAGATACTGGGAAATGGCAATGCCCGGAATCCCCTGAAAGGCAGCTTCTCGCACCGCAGCCACCGTGCCAGAAATATAGACATCAACTCCCATATTGCCCCCAGCATTAATCCCCGACACAACCCAGTCAATCTCGCAGGATAAGGTCTGAGTCAAATGGGCTATGGCGATCCGAGTACAATCCGCAGGGGTGCCATGGACGGCATATCGCCCTGGCTCCCTGCCTTCTAGAACAATGGGCGAAGCCGTAGTGATTTGGTGGCCGCAGCCTGAATGGGGCAGTCGAGGGGCAGCAATGATGGTTGTCTTGTCCGTACAAATACGCTCTAAAGCCGCAATACCCGGTGCATCAATACCATCGTCATTCGTGAGCAAAAGAACCATGCAGGGGAAACTGGAACTCAATAAAGGGAGAAAACACCGTCGAAAGACTCGGTGAAGCTAGACAACGCCTGTCACAAGGGACTGAAGGCGAGCCACAAAAGCTTCCGGTTGAATGGGACGGAAAAGATAGGCATCTGCCTGGAAAACCGGGTCCTCTGGCATAGGGAAAGCCTTCGCCTCTTCGCCTCGCTGCGAGGCTAAGGCCATCACCTTCGGTTGCCGCTCAAAGGAGGCTTGGTGAATGTGGCGGATGATTTCATCCCCACTCCCTCCCTGAATTTCTAGGTCCACGATTGCCGCGAGGGGTTGTAGTTCCAGAATCTGCTCTAGGGCTGTGGAACTTTCCACCAGCCACACCACCTTGAAACCAGAGGCTGTCAAGAGTTCACAGATGAGGGCCGCAGACTGATCATCATCCTCTAGCAGAACGACGGTTCCCTGGGCCTTATTTGCCGAGATGGGGGCAGGTATTCGCTGGGCAGGCAGCCACACATTAAAGGTAGAGCCTTGACCTGGCGAGGACTCAAGTTCAATCGTGCCGCGATGGAGATCCACCTGATGCTTCGTCAAGGCCAACCCTAGGCCACTGCCCTGATAGCGACGCTGGTGGGTTCGATCTAGCTGCTGAAACTTTTGAAACAGTAGGGACTGCTGCAAGGGCTCAATGCCAATACCCGTATCAATGACTTGAAATAGGACGCCGTTGTTCTGGCTGGCCACACGCAGGGAGACTTGCCCCCCTGCAGGAGTGAATTTGATGGCATTATCGAGCAGATTAATTAGAATTTGGCGCAATCGCTGGGGGTCTGCGACAAATTCATCTTCTTCTGGGGTGAGCGTAAAGAAAGTCCGGAGCTGAATATCCGACTGCTCGGCGACTTCCTGGAATAGCTGGACACAATAACTGACCAAACGCCGCAAGGAGAAATGGCGCATTTGCAATTTTGCCTGGCCCGACTCTGCCTGGGAAAAGTCGAGAATGCTCTCGATGAGCTGAAGCAGATGCTCACCACTGTCGTAAATCGATTGGAGATATTCCCGTTGGCGATCGCTCAAGTCCCCAAAGGACCAGCGCAGCATCGTGGCAGACATGCCTATCACGCAGGTCAACGGCGTTCGCAACTCGTGACTCATCATGGCCAGGAATTCAGTTTTAGCCTGTTCAGCCGCATGGGCGGTCTCCCAAGCCTCTTGCAACTCGCGGGTGAGCTCTTGAATTCGGAGAGCTGATGAAGCAGGAACCAGCTCTACTTCAGACATAACGGACAATGCAGAGTCCTCATCGGTCTCCACTAAGACAGCGACTTGATTGTCAGGGTTCAGCTCATTCGGTCCATTTATTCTGTCAGCTCCTAAGTCGGCCCCTAGGTCGGCCCCTACGATTCCGGGTTCAGTCCGGCCTTCAGAGGGGGCTGCAACAACTAGCTGCTGAAGCAACAACAGCGTGAAATGGCTTTGGAGTTCGGGCCGATTTGCCTCACGGGGTTGAGACAGCCACTGTGTCAACGATCGACGATGCTGAGCTGCTAGGGACTGGGGCAATAGCTCCCGAACAAAAGCCTCAATCAAATCCACATCAAACGTTAGACCCAATGGAGGAACAACATCTTCGGATCCAGGGGTGAGACCTGCTTCGCCATGCTCCGTACGACTGGGGTCCTGGGCTAAAGCTTCTTTTAGGCCAACATCTGCTTGGACCGGCGTACAATTTGCCAAGCGCTCTAGCCCAAAGGTAGAAGAGGGGTTGCTAGAGCCTCCCCGCTGCATCAAGAGACAAAAGCCCTCAGCCAGCAATAGAGCAAATCCGTTGCTCAGACCAGGTTGGGCCTGGTTAAGCTGGGCTTGTTCTTGCTCCAGGGCTTCTGCTGCCGCCAAGCGCTCCAAATTAAATTGGGAGCCATGGCCCAATCCATCCGATTCTGCATCCTCATATTCAGCCTCTTCCAGGGAAGCAGAAACGGCGATCGCCTCGGGCTCGCTTAAGAGTGATTGCTCCGTCAACAGCACAGCACCTGGATACTGGCTAACCCATCTTTGGAGAAGTTCCACCAGGCAGCCGTCAGCAGAGCTGGGAACTTCCAGCTGCTGTAAACCAATGGGATTACGAGTGAACAATGTCATCGAGAACTCAGGGGACGATTGCCAAAATGGCGATTTTTGGGAGTAAATAGCGATTTTCGCGCAATCTAGCCTTACAAAATCTTGATTTTCATCAGCCCTTCCATACTAGCTGCGGACTCCCCTAGAGTTGAGTTGTAGGCTCAAGTCTCAAGCTTTCCTTAATCCCCCTACGCAAAACTCCATCTCTTTTCGTTATGCATCGACTCGTCGCAAGTCCAGGGGGCTGGGACCCCAGTGTAGAAGGGGTAATTTTTGTAGAGCAAACGCCTGCTCCCATTGTCTTCTTAACCGCTGCGGACACGGAAATCCAGACCTTAGCTGGAGCCATTCCACAGCTCCCCAGCGATTTTCCCAGTCTCAGGGCAGCCAATCTACTTCAGCTCCAACAGCAGCTCACTGTCGACACCTACGCCGAGACGGCGCTGATAGAAGCCAAGGTCATCATTGTGCGATTGCTGGGCGGTAGAAGCTACTGGCCATACGGTATAGAGGTGCTGAAAGAACTCGCAGAGGAGAATGGTACGGCACTCATCTTCTTGCCGGGAGACGATCGCCCCGACCCCGATCTAATCAGTCACTCCACCGTGCCCTTGGCGATCGCCAACCGCCTCTGGCGTTACCTCTGCGAAGGCGGCGTGGATAACCTGCACCAGGCCCTGCGATTCCTCGGCCAGCAATTCTTTGATCGATCAGAGCCCGTCGAACCGCCTCAAGCAGTCCCCAACATCGGATGCTACGAAGCTTGGCAATCTGCCCTCTCCCCCAGCCCCTCTCCCAAGGTTGGGAGAGGGGAGAAAGTCATACCCACTGCGGGTTTGCTCTTCTACCGCTCCCACTATCTTTCTGGCAACACTGCCCCTATCGCCGCCCTGTGCCAAGCGCTGACTGAACGGGGCATTCGTCCCATTCCCCTCTACGTCTCCAGCCTCCGCGCCGAAGAAATCAAAGCTGCCGTTCTGGAAGAGTTCAATTCGATTCAACTCATCCTAAACACCACCGGCTTCGCCATTGACGACAGCGCCTTCTGGCAAAAGCTCAACGTCCCCGTTCTCCAAGTCATTTGCAGCGGCGGACCGGAGGAGCGCTGGCGAGAAAACTGGCAGGGCCTCTCTCCCCAAGACATGGCCATGAACGTGGCGCTGCCGGAAGTCGATGGGCGAATTATTAGCCGAGCGGTGTCGTTTAAGAGCGTGGCCCAGCGCAATGAGGCCTTGGAAACGGACGTCGTGACTTATCAGCCTGTGGGCGATCGCATCCACTTCGTCGCCGACCTCGCCAAAAACTGGATCAACTTGGGCCAAACGCCAATCACCCAACGCAAAGTCGCCCTCATCCTCGCCAACTACCCCACCCGCGATGGCCGCCTCGCTAACGGCGTCGGCCTCGACACACCGGAAAGCTGCATCAACCTTCTCAAAGCCATGCAGGCCGGGGGCTACGACATCCCCCAAATTCCTGAGAACGGCACTGAGCTAATCAACTGGCTCACCGCTGGCCCCACCAACGACCCCGAAGGCCAAGGTATTCGTCCCGTCGCTCAGTCCTTAACGCTAGCCGACTACCAACGCTACTTCGAGCAACTGCCCGAGCCCGTGCGCAGCGGCATGGAAAAACGTTGGGGTCCACCCGCGATCAGTGAAACTCAAGCAACCTGGGAGATACCCACCGCGACAGCTCAAGGCTTTCCCATTCCTGGCATCCAGCTGGGCAACGTCTTTGTCGGCATTCAGCCCAGCCGGGGCTATGACAAGGACCCCAGCCTCAATTACCATGCGCCAGACCTGGAGCCGACCCACGAGTATTTGGCTTTTTATCAGTGGCTACGGACTGAATTTGGCACGCAGGCGATCGCCCATGTCGGCAAGCACGGCAACCTGGAATGGCTCCCCGGCAAAAGCATTGCCCTAAGCGAAGACTGCTATCCCGAAGTAGCCCTCGGCCCCCTGCCCCACCTCTATCCCTTTATTGTCAACGACCCCGGTGAAGGCAGTCAAGCCAAACGTCGTTCCGGAGCGGTGATCATCGATCACCTGACGCCACCGCTAACTCGGGCTGAGCTATATGGACCACTGACTCAGTTGGAAGGCTTGGTGGATGAGTATTATTCGGCTCAGCAATTGGATCCGACGCGGGTCGCCTTGATTCGCGATCGCATCCTCACCCTCCTCAACGAAACCAACCTGGCCGAAGACCTCCAGCTCACTGCTTCTGTCCCGGCAGCTAGACCTGGTGCTGATTTAGAAGAACGCAAAGCGGTCGATCAACGCTTTGAAGCCCAGGTTTTAAATGAGTTGGATACTTATCTTTGTGAGTTGAAGGAGGCTCAGATTCGCGATGGCTTGCATGTGTTAGGCCAATGTCCTGAAGAGCGGCAACTTAGGGATTTGGCGATTGCGATCGCTCGGATGCCGGGCACGGGGCAGCAAGGATTGACAAGGGCGATCGCAGAAGACTGGGGCTTGGATTGGGATCCGCTAACAGTCGAAATGGGGGAAGCGCTGAGCGCAGAAGAACAAGCTGTGGGCAAAAGGCATCAGCAAGACCCCCCTCAATCCCCCCTTCTAAAGGGGGGAAGTGGAGCAAGTGATGAGCTTCCAAAAATTACTGCAATAGCCCTAAGAACGACAGGCGACCTCATCGAGCAAATCGAAACCCAAGCCGCCCACTGGCTCGACCAAATCCTCAACGCCCCTCCCCAGACCAACCTCCCCCTTTCCCAAAGGGGGACCGAGGGGGATCAGCCTTGCCTCCATCCCAAACCCGGCCCCCAAGCCCACACTGCTCTCACCTGGATAACCCAAACCCTCCTCCCCAACCTCCACCAAACCACCCACGAACTCACCCAATTCCTCAACGGCCTTAACGCCCACTACGTCCCCGCAGGCCCCAGCGGAGCACCCACCCGAGGCCGCGCCGACGTTCTCCCCACGGGCCGTAACTTCTACTCCGTAGACATTCGCGGCCTCCCCACCGAAACCGCCTGGGACGTAGGCCGAAAAGCCGCCGATGCCGTGATCGAACGCTACTGCCAAGACGAAGGCGACTATCCCCAAACCCTTGCCCTCTCCATGTGGGGCACCGCAACCATGCGCACTGGCGGCGATGATATGGCGGAAGCGCTTGCACTGATGGGGGTTCAGCCGATGTGGGATGGACCTTCGCGACGGGTCGTGGATTTTGAAATTCTGCCGCTGTCACTACTGGAACGGCCTCGGGTGGATGTGACCCTAAGGATTTCAGGCTTCTTTCGCGATGCTTTTCCAAATTTGATTGATTTGTTCGACCAGGCCGTAGCAGCAGTAGCGGCTTTGGATGAGCCTGATGCGCAGAATCCTTTGGCTGCGAGGGTCAAGGCTGAAACCGAGGAATGGATTGAGAAGGGCTTGGATGAGGAGGAAGCGGGGCGGCGATCGCGCTACAGAATATTCGGCTCCAAACCCGGAGCCTACGGGGCAGGCCTCCAAGGCCTAATCGAAGCCCAAAACTGGACCAGCGACGCCGACCTAGCCCAGGCCTACATCAACTGGAGCAGCTACGCCTACAGCTCAACAGCGAACTCCAGCTCCAAATCGACTGGCTCTACCTCAACCTCAGGTGCAGGCCAAGGCCACGCCGCCCCCGAAGCCTTCCAACAGCGCCTCAAGAATCTGCAAATTGTCCTCCACAACCAGGACAACCGCGAACATGACCTCCTCGACTCCGACGACTACTACCAATTCCACGGCGGTCTCACCGCCGCCGCCCGCACTGCTCAGGGAGTTGGCGAACAACCTGTAAGTGGCGACTCCAACGATGGCCCCCAAATTTACTTTGGCGACCACGCCCAACCCGCCAAGCCCAAAGTCCGCCCCCTCTCCGAAGAAATTTCCCGCGTCTATCGCTCCCGCGTCATCAACCCCAAATGGATCGCCGGAGTCATGCGCCACGGCTACAAAGGAGCCTTCGAAATGGCCGCCACCGTGGACTACCTCTTCGCCTACGATGCCACCACCCACACCGTCGCCGACCACATGTACGAAGGCGTTGCCCAAGCCTACATTTTGGATGACGAAGTCCAAGCGTTCACCCAGCAACACAACCCCTGGGCTTTACGAGACATGGCAGAACGCTTATTGGAAGCAGAGCAGCGAGGTCTCTGGAAGCAAGCCGATACTAATCTGCTCAGCAAACTCAGAAATGTTGTACTGCAAGCTGAAGAAAAAGTTGAGCGACGCAGCTCTCACTTTACGCATCGCGTCCCCCCTTCAGCCTAAAATCTCCCACCAGGCATAGATTCAGGCCAAACCTCAACCCATGAGCCAAAACGAAAAGAGCTGATGCTTGTGATAAAGCATCAGCTCCCAAATCAACTCAAGAGTCAGTAAAACCAGAAGCAGCCTTAACCGTGCTGCTTCATGTCCTTAACCATGTTACGGAACATATCCATGCTGGGGTCTGCAGAGCGATTTGTAGCAACTGCCGAGGGCTCAGATTGAGCAGGCTCTGAAGCAACAGGCTCGCTAACGCTAGGAGTCGAAGCTCTCTTAACAGCCGCATCTTTGAGCGCACCGGGCTCCAAAGTTCCTGCAGTCTTCAAAGACCCACCACCATAAACCTGGTAGTTCTTCTCATTGACAAGCTTACGCTCAGTTCTCTTTCGCTCTTTAGGCTTAAATTCATCAGCGGACTGAGAAGCAACCTCACGACCCATAGCGGTCACTTCCTGGATGAACTCCTTGTGTTCAGTCTCACCTGCTTTCTTAGCGAAGGTACGACGCACGGTGTTGGGTGTGCGCATGTAATCGATGTCACCCATAGACTTGGATTCATCGGTGTCTAAGAAGAAGGCCTCTTTATCTTCTTTCTTGCCACCAAACAAACCTAGGAAACCTGCCATTGTTAAATCGCCTCAGACAAATGTTTTGATATTAATCATAATCTTAATTGATTTTCATAATTCAGAACAAGGGGGACATCATTCTTTTGGATTGAACTTCATCAACGTTTGATGGACCTTGACGCCAATGGGCTAGATTACGAGATGTAACGACATCTGGAAGTGACTGCTCTCGCTTAGTCTTCGGGACTTGAAGTTTAACCGCGATTCCTTAACTTCCGAGGGGGCTGAAGCAACTGATTGATAGATTTATTGATATCGATAGAAGTCGATGCGGTAACTACTTTCTCAGAATCCCTTCCAGTTTTCTCAGAATTGAGTAGCCCAGGGTACATCAAAGGAATATCAAATCCTGTACCTGTTCGCTCTGCGATCGCCCAATCCATCAATGAGGTCCATGCAACATGAACATCTCTAATTCTTATCAAAACTACCTCTGGATGGGCCTAACCATGACTGTAATCAGCGTCAGCATTCTTATCTTGATGAGCACAGCAGCAGGTGCTTTTTAGAGCATTCACGAGCTGCATCTAATAGACTCAACAAGGTGCCAATGCACCTAATACAGTTATTTTCTCTCCACGAACATTGACAATCTGTCGGAAGACCTCCTCAAGATTGTCCTTCCTAGTGAAGTCCTAAGCCGCTCTGAAGAAGTCTTCAGAGCGGTTTTTCTATAGAAGGCGAAATAGGGCAGTAGATAAAGATCACCATGGACAAACTATTTGCCCATGGTGATCTTGCAACTTCAGCTTCAAATGGCTTGGGGCCATAACATCGCAATTAGATAGATGCGATCGCGAAACTTGCCCCTAGATTCGATATATCAAACTCTTACCGTGAGTATCTGTACCGCAGCGACTTAGGGCGAAGCCTTGGAAAAGGGGAGGAGCCATTGGCCTGTCTGAATCCAAGAGACTTGGTGGCGCATCTCTCTCATCTGTTCCTCTCCTGTTTTGAGAGGAGGCTAGGTGGGGTAAGTTTGCCGCTTGATGAGATAGATGGAGACCTCTTTCCTAGACATCGCCTTAACAAGCAATAAAAAAGGAAGGCTATGGAGCCTTCCTTTTTTATTGCTTATATCCGTGACTGGGCTAAGGAACCGTTTGAGAAACAGCAGGCTCACTACTCACAGCCATATTGGGAGATTCTGCCTGCTGGCTGCGCTCCCGCTCTAAGCGGCGCTTGCGGGCATAAAGCTGAATGATGGCTGCCATCGCCACGATCATGGCAAAGATACTCCAGCTCGCAGCACTGGTGGGAAAGCTGTTCTTGAACACTGCCAACATCACGACAATGACAAAGAAAACAGTTGGAAACTCATTGAACCAGCGGAATTGCTGCCCCGTGAGGTCACATTCATCGGCAGCCAGTTGTTTCATCAAGCGGCGGCAGTAGAAGTGATATCCCACCAAAATTGCAACGCAGACTAGCTTTACTTGAATCCAGCGATCGCTCAAGATCTGCGGCTCAGTGGAAATTAAGCAGCCCCCCATCACCACAGTAAGAACCAAAGCCGGGGTCATGATGATGCTGTAAAGGCGCTTCTCCATGATTTGGTACTGGGCCTTGAGAATGCCCTGGGCAGGCTCCGGCTGCTCCACAGCCTCGGCATGATAGACAAACAGCCTGGGCAAATAGAACATGCCAGCAAACCAAGCCGTGATGCCAACAATATGAAATGCCTTAAACCAGTAGTAAGCCATGGCGCAACGGTGAAAGATATCTAAGCTTCTTATTGATCATCACAATACTGGATGATCCAAAGCGATGAATTCCGTTGTGACAGAAGTGTAATGAGCCCTGCAACAAGTATTGAGATCAAAGGCAGGGCTCTAGATTCAGTCCCTAGGCCGCCGCAGGGCGGTTAAACAGCGCATTCAAATAGCACTGGCTAGCCCGGCGATCGCTCTCACCATTTTGCAAAAGGAATAGCGAAATCGCTGCGGAGAATACACGCTCTTGATCCCAATCAGGGTAGCGCTCCAAATATCGTTCCAAGGACTGATAAAGATCTTCAGGAATTTCAGCCAAGATACTCACTTCTGTTTGCATTTTCATCATTCTCCAAACCACGACGACTGAGTAACAGAAATACATACAATCAATCAATCACGTAAGAACTGGTTATTCCTCCAGTCATTGCCTCCCAGTCAACAACACAATTTTGCAGTCAGGGGGGAATTTCACCGACCTCGGCATCTTGCAGAATTGAGTACTTAAGAAAGACTATATACGCACCTAGGAATGAGACGGAGGTGAGACAGAAGGCCATTACCAACAGGCTTCATCAGCACAATTCCCAGGTCAATCAATTGCTTATTTTCTATTGTCTGTCCAGAGCACCAGTGTTTGTCAATAGTCTAAACCAAGAGTAATTCAGGGATTGGGAGCCTTGCTGAACGGGGGAACAAGGCTTTGCGCCTGTCTCAATCTTATCGGCGATATTAGCGACTAGCTAGGAGTTTGAGGAAAACTCTCATTCTGCTTTATCTAGTCAAATCACATCAAAGACTGATGGCTACGTCATAGGCTGTGGAGAACCAATCAAAAGCTGTGGAGAAAGCCCTCTGCTTTTGTGGAAACCCTGTGAATAAAGTGGGGATTAATCAAGTCTAACAATGAGTCTCACAGACTTTCTCTAGTTCCTACATATTTTTTGCAAGGAACAATTCAAATCACAAGAATGATCTAATTTAGCTTTAGTCTTTATAAAGAATTAGGTAAAAAAACGAGAGACAAAAGAAGAATTAGTATAAGAAAATTAAGATTTTTGGAATCACATACGTAGACCAGATTGGCCTGGAATAACAGCGAATTCCAGGTCAAGTTATGGGACAGTCTTCGAAAATAAGAAGGCAGTCGAGCTATAGGTAGCCATGCTCCATCAGAAAACTTGCATCAACCCCTTGGGGATTAGCACCCGGCATGACCAGTAAACGTTGCACATATTTCCCCAGGATGTCGCCCTCCAAATTGACCGCTTCCCCTAAGCTGAGCTTTTCCAAATTTGTCAGGGCATAGGTGTGGGGAATGACGGCCACGCTGAACCAGTCTCCTGTGGCGTCGCAGTCCGCAATGGTGAGGCTAATGCCATTCACAGCAATGCTTCCCTTAGTAAGGATGTAGGGCTTGACACCATCGCTCAACTGGCCAAAACGGAGCTCCCAGGAGGTCGCACTTTGGGAGACGGAGAGCAATTCCCCCTGGCCATCCACATGGCCTGTAACAAAGTGGCCGCCGAGCTTGCTCCCCACCCGCAGGGAAGTTTCGAGATTGACGGGGTCCGTGGGCGATCGCTTCCCCAAGGTCGTCCGGGCCAAGGTCTCAGGCGACACCGAAACGATGAACCCCTGGGCCAAAATCGTTTCCACCGTCAGGCAGGCTCCATCCACTGCAATGCTGTCGCCAATTTCGATATCTTTCAAAATCAGCTCGGTGCTATGGGCCTCACAGGCGATGCGCAACTGATAATCGTTGACGGTTTGCACGTAGCCCAGACCTTGAATCAAACCGGTAAACATAGATGCTGGGGGAGAAAGAGCGGAGGTGAAAGGGGGACAGCAGATGCCAAGATGCAGTTCAACAGGGGAGCGCGCAACTCACGAATCTGCTCAGCGATCGATGAGTGAACAAGAGGAGTCGCGCTAAAGTCTTAATCAAAGAATTACAAAACTTCAGCAGCGCGGCAGCCCAGAACGTCATAATTAAAGAGGCGATCGCCGCTGATGTAGCTCGCGCGAGTTTTAGCGTCTAAACCATGATTGAAATGCAAGTTGACGGGATCGCATTTGATGCCGCAACCATGAGCCCCATTGTAATGCTGACTGATTCAGACGGGCGTCGAGCCTTACCTATCTGGATCAGTCAAGACCAAGCCAAGGCCATCAAACTCGCCATTAATGAACAGGAATCTCCCCGCCCCCTGACCCATGATCTCATGGTCAATATCGTTGAGAGTTGGAACATAGACTTAGAAAAAGTCATCATTCATTCTCTCCAGGACAACACCTATTACGCCCAGCTTTGTCTCAAGCAGGGTGAAGAGGTGCGGGAGGTAGATGCCCGACCCAGTGATGCCATTGTGTTGGCCCTGCGCCTAGAAGCACCGGTGTGGGTGATGGAAGAAGTGATTTCCGATGCTTCCATTCCCGTGAACCAGGATGAAGATGAGCGGGAGCGGCAGGAGTTTAAGCAATTCTTGTCCAACCTGAGTCCCGATGACTTCGCCAAATTTGGCCACTAGGTCCAGGTAAGCCGCCTTTAGCCAAACAAATCCATGCAATACCGCCGCTTTGGCAAAACGGAACTGCCCCTATCGGTCTTTTCCCTAGGCACCATGCGCAGCCTAGCCAACGCAGAAGCGATGGCAGCCGTGGTTCAAGCTGGATTTTCCGGCGGCATTAATCACTTTGAGACGGCTCGTGCCTATGGCCAAAGTGAGGCGTTGTTGGGGCAAGCGATCGCCCAGCTCCAACTTCCCCGCGAGCAAATTTACCTGACGACAAAGCTGCTACCCACCGCCAGCGGCCAAGAAATCCGTCAACAGCTAGAGCAGTCCCTCGAACGGCTAGGCCTGGACTATCTGGACAGTCTGGCGCTCCATGGCATTAATACCCCAGAACATTGGCAGCAGGCACAAGCCCCCCAGGGCTGCCTTGGGGCTCTGGAACAAGCCAGGGACGAAGGGCTCTTGCACCACCTCGGCTTTTCCACCCATGGGCCTCAGGAATTGATCTTGGAGGTGGTGAATAGCGATCGCTTCGCCTTCGTCAACCTGCACTATTACTACTTTTTCCAGCGTCATGCCCCGGTCATTGCCCGCGCCGCAGAGCTAGACATGGGCATTTTTATTATTTCCCCAGTGGATAAAGGCGGGCAGCTCTACGCCCCAACCGCCGAGCTCGTTGGGCAGTCTGCCCCCCTAACGCCTCTGGCGTTTAACTATCGCTTTCTGTTGAGCGACCCTCGCATTAGCACCCTCAGCTTGGGAGCGGCTGTGCCCTCGGATTTGGAAGCCGCATTGGCGATCGCGGACCAAACCGCTCCCCTTAGCGAGCTCGAACAACGCATCGACCGCAACCTTCAGCAGGCTCAGAAAATCAACCTGGCTAGCGAGCAATGCAGCCAGTGCTACAAATGCCTGCCCTGCCCTGAAGCAATCAATATTCCTGAAATTTTACGTCTGAGAAATCTAGCAGTTGCCCATGGCATGACTGAGTTTGGCCAATACCGCTATCGCATGTTTGAAAATGCGGGCCATTGGTTTCCAGGCAGAAGGGGCGATCGCTGCACTGACTGTGGCGACTGCCTACCCCGCTGCCCAGAGCAACTAGACATTCCCAAACTCTTGCGGGATAGCCACCAGCAACTCAAAGGTCAAAATCGCCGCCGACTCTGGGAAGACTAAATCTAGATGGTCTCAAGGCTGCTTTTACAATCGCTCTTCAACACAATGTGACTGGGTCTCCCCATCTCACTGTCTCCATTGAAGGAGAATCCTGAAATCCAAGGATGCTGATGTAAAAACAAACACAGCCATCCCCATCAAAAAAATTTGTGCTGCGCCCTTAAGCACTGGTTGTGTCCTACCGTCACCCAACCTCAATCACCTCTCGCTCATGCCTCTTCCTTCTAGAAATTATCGAAACGCCATGGAGCCTCTTGTGGAACAAGAGGTTAAGCGTCAGATTAGCCAACTGGCTCCCAGTGCCATCCGCAGCGTCAACCCTTCCGACGTTGTCGCCTATGCATTGAACTTTCTCCCGGCTCTCTATGCCACCACAGAAGAAGGCTGGACCTGGCAACAGGCCCGCGCCCAGAAAGAATTGCAAGGACAAATCAGCGAAGCCGTTTGCCAGGGGTTAATGGTGGTTCACCAGTCTCCCCAGCGCTCCGAATCGCGTCTCTACTCCGCCGAAGACAGCCTCTTTGATGCTCAAAAATCCCTCAAAGAACTCTCCATTTGCCTCGGAGCCCCCAACCTGACCTGGGGCAGCTTAGTCCCCACAGTGAAGCGCGCCCTACTCCAAGCTGCTCAGCAAGCCATTCACCAAGCTAGCCGCTCAGCCTAAGTTTTTGACCCAGTACCTGGCGTTCTCATTTCTGCCCCCCTAGTCCGAAACGTCGCCCTATCTCATCCAACATCCAAAGCAATCGTTTTTACTCCAATCTTCTTTGCCCAAATCACCCCATTGATGAACTCTCGCTGAAACTGGCACTGTAAACAACACAGTTTCCCAACAGAGTTGCTATAAAGGTCCTAGGGTAAATACGCACTTCATTGTGACTTTAAGGAGTTGATCTCCTGTCCCCCGGACTGTATATCCCCAAAGCTTGCGGAACCTTTGTTTCACAATGAACGCCTTTACCTCAAGGCCCCTGTTGTGATTCGCAACTCGCAAACCTGCAACTCCTTCGACTCGCTTCCGCCTGAGCTGTTTTATGAAAGCAACGAAAGCAAAATGCACCTGGGTTAATGTCATGGAAACCCTGGTCCTCGAAGAAGTGGAACGCCAGTTCCGCAAATTTTCTGCCCGGCAGCAATCCTTCATTGCATCCGATGCAGTGACGACCTATGCCCTGAATCGGCTCAAGCCACTCTATGCCAATAGCCAGAAGGGCTACGAATGCCAAGAGCAGCGAGCCCGTGAGGAATTTGGCAGCAACATTGAAATGGCAGTTCGCCAAGGCATTGCAGCGGTGGAGAGAGACCCCTTACGTTCTTCAAAGCCCATTCCAGTCAAGGCCGATAGCCAAGCCGACCAGGCACTCCAGACCATGCAGAAGATCTTGCAGCGCAAAGATCTAGACTGGGATAACCTTCCAGACGTTCTAGAAGAAGCCTTGGACGGTGCGAGTAATGGGGAGGTCACCTGGCAGCCTCGTAACTCAAACTCCTCCTCCGCCCACCGGTATTTGGACTGGACCCAGGGAGGAATGCGATCGCGCTACTAGTCATCGCGCTTCTACGACTCTTGCCACTTGCCAATGATGTTTCCAAGCTCTAAACAGCAACCTGCTGTACAGTCCGCTCCCCACAACCACAGCCATTCCAACAGCAGCCATTCCCACAGCCATAACTCATTGAGCCTACTGCCATTGAGCTTACTGCGGCTTTTGCCATTGTTTATCCTGCTGACGGGCTCTCCGGCCATGGCTCAACTCTCTCAGAGCCGAGAGGTTGAACGCCAAGCTCCCGCAACGACAGCAGTCACCACAGAAATCAATGGAGCATCCACGGCACTCCATGGCTCAGCCAAGCTTGAATCGACGGAGCAAAACTTCGCCTCTCCCGCGCCGGGAGTCAAATCACAAGGCAGCCTGAGTGAGCCATACCAGGCAAAAGCAACCCTAGACTCTCCCCCCTCCCAGGAAGTTGCTGCCACTCTCTGCGAAGGCGGCATTCACAGCCTATCTGAGAAAATCATTATTACTTCCCAAACCGTCTGCCAGTCTGGCTTAACGCTGCCCAGCTTATGGTGGACGAAAGAGCAAGTCGCGCAGGAATTGCGCACCAGCGGCAAGCTTGTGAGCGACTGGTCAGCCCAGCTCAAAACCTCGGATGCTCCTGGTCAGGTGCGTCTCGTAGTGAATCCCCAACTGTGGAGCTTGATGGACTACTTTGAGCGCTATGACTTTGTGAGTAATTTTGGCTTAGCAGCGAAGGGATTTGGCTACCAAACGGAGATTTACAATACGAAGGGGACTCGTCTAGCCAGCTATATTTGCCAGGTACAGGGGGACAATCTCGAAAGCTTGGGATCGAGCTGCAAGATGAATCTAGGATCTTCCTTGAACTTTAGCTCTCGGGGCAGCCGCAAGAGCTTCTTGTAACCTGAGTTCGATAAGCGACACAACTGCTGCTGCACAAAGAGCCCGAGGACAGATGCTGCTGTCCTCGGGCTCTCGCGATTCAAAGCTGAATTCAACCACGACACAGGGCAGAGCTAAAAGTCCGCATTCATGGGGGTTCTGGGGAAGGGAATCACATCACGGATGTTGCCCATGCCGGTCATAAACTGCACGAGGCGCTCAAAGCCCAGACCAAAGCCCGCGTGGGGCACGGTGCCATAGCGGCGCAGGTCCAGGTACCACCAGTAGTCTTCCTTGGGCAGACCTGCTTCAACGATGCGGCGCTCCAGCACGTCTAGGCGCTCCTCACGCTGGGAGCCGCCGATGATTTCGCCGATTCCGGGGGCCAGCACGTCCATGGCCCGCACGGTTTTGCCGTCATCGCTGAGGCGCATGTAGAAGGCTTTGATTTCCGTGGGGTAGTCGGTGAGGATGACGGGCTTTTTGAAGACTTCTTCGGCCAGGTAGCGCTCATGCTCGGATTGGAGGTCAATGCCCCATTCCACGGGGTAGTCGAATTTGCGATCGCATTTCTCCAGCAGCTCCACGGCCTTGGTATAGGTCAGCCGCTCAAACTCATTGTTGATGATGTTCTCGGCACGGGCGATCGCTTCCTTATCAATGCGCTCATTAAAGAACGCCATATCCTCAGGACAGTGCTTCATCACGTAGCTGAAGATGTACTTGAGGAATTCCTCGGCCAGGTTCATGTCGCCTTCCAAATCGCAGAAGGACATCTCCGGCTCCACCATCCAGAACTCGGCCAGGTGGCGGGAGGTGTTAGAATTTTCAGCCCGGAAAGTGGGACCAAAGGTATAGACGTTGCTGAAGGCCGTGGCCATGATTTCCGCTTCCATCTGGCCGCTGACGGTGAGGTAGGCGGGGCGACCGAAGAAGTCTTGGCTGTAGTCGGGCTTGCCCTCTTTATCAGTGGGAATTTTGGTGGGGTCGAAGGTGCTGACGCCGAACATTTCCCCCGCGCCCTCGCAATCGCTGGCGGTGATAATGGGGCTGTGGACCCAGAGAAATTCGCGCTCGCGGAAGAATTCATGGATAGCCTGGGCACAGGCATTTCGCACGCGCATGACCGCGCCGAGGGTGTTGGTGCGGGGGCGCAGGTGGGCGATGGTGCGGAGGAATTCGAAGGAGTGGCGCTTCTTTTGCAGGGGGTAGTCTTCGGCAGCGCTGCCAAAGACTTCGATTTCCGAAGCCTGCATTTCAATGCGCTGGCCCTTAGCGGGGGATTCGACCAGCTTGCCCTCGACCGCAACGGAAGCTCCGGTGTTCATGGCGGCGACGGCATCGGCGTAGCCGGGGACGGCGGC
>CALIGI010000025.1 GCA_938021205.1 uncultured Pseudanabaenaceae cyanobacterium | reverse complement strand
CCGACCTCTTTCCCTAGCCCTTACTCCTAAAGGAGCAAGGGAACCGAACACAAAATCGAGGCTTTCAGCTTCGCTTGGTTCCCCGCTCCTTTAGGAGAGGGGCTAGGGGAGAGGATGCATTGCTTCTTGTCGAATTCAGGTGACTGACCTCTGAAAAAAGGGTTAGAGCTAATCCTGAGCGCTAGGGCTGGGCTAAGACGAGATTGTCTCGATGGACCACCGTCTCAGCCCCGGCATAGCCCAGGAGTTGTTCTATTTCACCGCTATTGTGACCGAGAATTTTGGCCAATTCCTGGTGGCTGTAGTTCGTCAAACCTCGGCCAATCTCCTGGCCCTGGTCATCACAGAGCCTTACCGCATCCTCGCTGTTAAATTCGCCCGCGATCGCCGTAATCCCGGCGGGCAACAACGACTTGCCTCGCTCCACCACCGCCCGCACCGCACCGGGGTCCAAGAGTAGCTGCCCCCCGGCAACAGTTTGGGCCAGCCAACGCTTTCGGGCGCTCTGGGACTGCCCCTGGGGCACAAAGCGAGTACCAATGGACTCGCCTGTTAGAACCTTGAGGATGTCTTGGGGACGCTGGCCCTGGGTAATCACCGTACAGACCCCTGCCTCCATGGCAATGCTGGCGGCATTGATTTTTGTCGCCATGCCGCCTGTGCCCCAGCCGCTGCCACCGCCGCTGGTACTCACTCCCAGGGCTGCCAGTTCCTCAGCACCATTGACCTGGGAAATGGGGCGGGCATCGGGGTTGGAACGGGGGTCAGCGGAGTAGAGGCGATCTACGTCGGTGAGCAGAAATAGCCAATCGGCCCCCACCAAATCGGCCACGGAAGCGGAGAGGCGATCGTTATCGCCAAACTTCAACTCGTCGGACGAGACTGTGTCGTTTTCATTAACCACGGGGATAACCCCCAGTTCTAGCAGCTTACGGAAGGTGCGTTGCACGCTGACGTAGCTCTGGCGGTGTTCAAAGTCTCCCCGGGTGAGCAGCACCTGGGCGATCGCCTGACCAAAGCTATTAAACAAGTCGTCGTAAATGCCCATGAGACGCCCTTGGCCCACCGCAGCCACCGCCTGCTTCAGATCTAGGCTGCGAGGCCGCTCCGTCAGGCCGAGGCGAGCACAGCCCACCCCCACCGCCCCAGAAGAGACCAAAACGACGGAATGTCCCTGACGACGTAGGGCTGCGACGGTCTCCACCAGTGCTGCAATGGTGGAAAGGGCCATAAAGCCTGTGCCAGGCCGGGTCAGGCTGGAGGTACCAATTTTGATGACCAGAGTTTGGGCCATGGATCGCAGCACGGGATAAACGAACGCCTCAAATTCTATCCTTCAGCTTGCCCGTTCATCAGCCATGGCCCAGCAGACAGCTCGGCCCCCCCTCCTACTTCCATTGTGATCGCAGGCCTATGAGACTCTCAAACCGATGATTTCAAGGCCAAGTACTCTCTCTCCTGAAGCATTGGGTCTCCCAGAAAAGTCTGATTTCTGAGCGCTCGCTTCAAAAGCCAATATGAGCCATTCACTCGATCATTAAACTCTCGAACAAACGATCGAATACCCAACAGTTTAGAGATCAGCGCATTGAATCGACCCCCCACCATTCTCGACTGTTCTTCTAATTCGCAAAGTCACTTTTACAGGTTGTTCAGCAGACAAGTCTTTTACATTTATTCATAAATAAAAGTCTCATTTTTCAAAGAAAAGCTCAAATCATCTGCTTGAGGAAACGTTAATATCAAGGGCTCCTAACGAAGTAGAGCTAGAAATACAACAATCTTTATAGAAATAAAATAATAATGGAGTAAGCGTCCGCAATCTCCCGATCCCCGCCCCATTTCGACCGTCTGCCAACAGGCGTCTTTGCAAAAACAAGCCCTCTAGCCTGGGTCGTCAAGTTGCTCGGCCAGACTCCCACAGTCCAACCGCTCCAGGGGGTTGAGCCACTCATCCATCTCAAAATCATGCGCCAATGACAAAGCGCCGGACACCTCTAAAAAAATGGCGAGGGCCGACGCTTTATCTAAAAACAAACCCGAAGGTTTCTTATGTTCAGGGCCTTTATTGGGCTGGCCCCGCTTTATCTATGTCCTTAGAATTCCAGATTTTGGCTTAACAACTCTCGTTCTTAAGGTTTATTTTAGATTGTTGCTTTCCCTTTGGTAGCTTAAATAACAGCAACTTTCTCTGTGACGTTTTTATAAGTTCTCGATCAGAATTTATCAAATTCTGTGTCAGCCTTAACAATTTAAGAGGGTCTCAATCTAGGAAGAAACTCAACCTGCAAATGCACCAATTAATCTAAAAAAGCGTACTTCTAAAGTCCGTAACAAATGGCGACGGGGAGTATCTCCAGGGTTGACCATGGGCTCCACCATAACCGTGTACATTCCCAGGCGATTTCCAGCAATGACATCGGTGAATAGGCGATCGCCCACCATGGCAATTTGATTCGTAGGCAGGTCCATATCTTCAGCCGCAACCCGTAGCTTTCGTCGGGAGGGCTTACCGGCCCCCCAGAGATAGGGCAGCTTGAGATCGTCGCCAATTTGGGCAATGCGAGGCTGGTTGAGGTTGTTGCTTACCAGCCAAATCTTGAGATGAGGGCGCAGGTCATCCATCCATTGGCGCAGGGCCGGAGATAGCTCCCGAGAATAGGCAGAGACTAGGGTGTCATCCACATCCAGGATGATGCCGCGAATGCCTTGCTCTTGCAGTGCCTCTAAACGGAGATTAAGCACGTCCCCCCCCAACACGAGATTGGGCTGCACAATGTTTCGCAAGTGAATCATGAGTCTGAGGATTGGGCGGCAGCCTCTTTCGCGGCGTCGCGGGCGTCGTGGATAGCGTCCTGAGCCGAAAGGTGGTCCGAGAAGGTCCGGCTAAAGACGTGGGTGCCATCATAGCGCGCCACGTAGAAGAGAAAGTCGGTGTCTTCGGGTTCTAGAGACGCTTCCAGTACACCCACGCCAGGGCTGGAGATGGGAGTGGGGGGCAAGCCCGGATTCATATAGGAGTTGTAGGGATTTGGGGTTTCCACTTCGGCAAAAGTGAGGGTCCTATCCGGAGTCTGGGTGATGCCCAGGCCATATTCCACGGTGGGGTCCACCTCTAACTTCTTGCCGATGCGCAGACGGTGACTGAGGACGCCCGCAATCAGGCGGCGCTCGTCGGGGACCACGGCTTCTTTCTCGACAATGCTAGAGAAAGTGACCCAGTCCTGGAGGCTCCAGTCTGTCTCCGCTGCTTGGTAGACGGGCAGGGCCTGCTGTTCAAACTCAGTCAACATCGTGTCGATGACCGCATCGGGGGTGAGCAGGCTGTAGTCCACCTGGTAGGTGTCGGGATAGAGGTAGCCCTCTAGGTGGGGGATGTTGGGCGGCAGCCAGACAAAGCGATCGCGGGGAATACGCTGGGAGGCATCGACAAACTCCTGGGCGGCGAAGAAACCCTGGGCTTCAAAATAAGCCGCCATTTGGCGAATGTTCCAGCCCTCAGGAATGGTGAAGCGAGCTTGGATAACATCGCCTTCTCGGATCGCAGCAGACAGTTCGGTCAATCCCATCGCAGGGGACAGCTCGTACACACCGGCCTGGAAGTCACCGGTATCTTGACCTAATCTTTGGCGTAGGGAGCCCCACTTAACCCATAGGTCCCAAGCGGGAGTGGAGCGAATCAGGCCTGCCGCCTCTAGCTGACTGCCAATTTGCCCGGCGGAGGTGCCTGGTTCAATCTCTAGCTGCACCGTCGCAGAAGGATCTACATCTGCTTGGGATGGGGCAGTTGCCCAGCTCCACCAGCTCCAGCTCTGCCAGCCCACGAGGCCCATGACCCCAAGGAGGGCCAAACCGTAGAGCGATCGCTTAGAAGAACGAGATTCAGACATGGCTTTAATAGAGATTGAATTTGTCGCGTTGCCCCTACAAATCCAAACGGTTCACAACGAGAGAGGGCAGGCAGCAACGCGAAGGCAGCAACTCCACATTTGGAGTCCTGAACCAGACTTGATGCTCCCCAAAAGGAGCTAAAAATCCAGTGTTAATGGATCAAGCTTCAACGAGTTAACCATAGCAATGGCGCTTCGCCTACCGTTTGACGGGGGGCAAGCGCAGTACAAAACACATCTATCCAGAATAAAATCCAGATGCTCTGTGCTCCATCGCAGGGGCTCAATGAATCAGAACCTTAGTTCAAAATCTAAGCTAGATAGGTTTGTCGCATCCTTCAAGGGCAAACAGACCTCAGTTCAGCTAGGGCACAGCCCCACATCAAAAGCACGTGACTTCTAGGCTTCTCCCAACAGATCCAACTCCCTGGCCACAGCCTCATTGAGCAGCGGCTCAATATCTTCCATCACCTCGGGGTCTAGGAGCTGAGGCTCCCCCTCTTCCAGCACAGTCCAGAAGGCAAAGGGCGGCTTAATGGGCGTATAAACCTCATATTCCCGTCCCTCAAATAGGAAGTGGGCTAGGAGTTGGTACTCGTCGTATTCGTCCTCGTCATCTTCGTCATCCCCCAGGGCATCCAGGTCCATGCCCTTGCGTTCAATCTCACTGTGCTGCAAGGAATCCGGGCGCAGCGCGCTGTTCTGTAACGCCGCCTCCCGCTCCAGATCCTCATCATCAATTTCTGGCAAATCTCCCTCGACGGTCAGGGTGACAGCGGTATCTAGGAGCGTGAGATTTTGCTCGGACAGCACGGCTTTAGCTGTGGGTAGCAAGGGCTCCAGTTGGGCCACATCTTCTAAAATGTCTGGCTCATCGGAGTCTTCGTCCCAAGCAAAAATCATCACCGGGGCATCCACTGGCTGGAGCAAACCATAGGTTTTGTCCTCTAGGGTGAGGGAATATTCCAAATGGCAAAACAGCGATCGCCCGGTGTCGTCCTTTAGCCAAACGGTTGGAACATCCATTGATACAAGTCCTAAGTGGGATATTGACCAGAAAATATCTAGATGTCGGTCCTGCGCTCAGCGCGCTCGGCATCTAGCCATCGCTGAAGAATGATAGCAGCAGCCTTGCGATCAATCAGGCCCTTATTTTCTGAGAGCGGAACACCTTCCTCCCGCAGTAGCTCCTCCGCCTGAACCGAAGAGAGGCGCTCATCGACGTAAATAATCGGTAGCCCTAGGGCCTTCGCTAACCGCTCTGCATAGCGCTGGGTATGCTGCGCTTGAGGGCCAACCTCTCCATCCATGGAGTAGGGCAGACCGACCACGAGGGTATCCACCGCCCGCTCCATAACCATGCTGCGCAGAAAAGCCAGGTCGGCTTCAAAGGAATTGCGATGACGCCTGTAGGTCGCGAGCCCTGTGGCAATTAAACCGGTGCCGTCACAACCGGCAACGCCCACCCGACGCTTACCCACATCTAAAGCTAAGACTGCGATCCGGGCCATGGGCGGTAGCTATTGTCTTGAAAGTTGCAAAGGTCGGGGTAATCCCAGCGGTCCCAGCGGGCATCACCGTTAATTTCTAGGGAAATGCGACCAGGTAGGGGCTGGCGCTTTTGTAGGCCCTGGAGCATTTCGGCAATTTGCAGATTTTCGAAGGAAACGCCTCGGGTTTCGCGCAGCTTGTGCCAAACCGAGCGGGACAGTAGCAAACGATGCTCAATGCGCTCGGCCTGGACCTGCTCAAAGCATTGCTCTCGCTCCGGCTGGTAGTCCGCAGAGACCAGCTGGAGAGGCAGATCGGGGTAGCCTTCTACCAGGGTTGCCATGTAGGACAACAGCTCGGGGTAGAGCCAGGTGTAGGCGGGGTGGACCGTTAGCTCGGCAATGTGGCAGGGGGGCGTTGCAGATTCGCTGGAGGGGCTTGTGGAACGCGATCGCGTCACCTTGACGAAGCCAATAGCAGCCTTGCGCTGGGGCTCAAATACATAAGCGCTAATCGTATCCGCCTTGGACAACTGACGATTAAGGTTCTGGGCCAAGGAGCGCGTTAATCCCGTGCGGAAGTCCTGGACATGGCGGTCAAACACCTGTCGCAGCAGGGGCGGCATGGAGACCGTGTCTAGCTGATACAACAAGGGGGCATCGGCATTACTCACGGGCATGAGGTTAGGCAGCTTGGGCGATCGCCCCGCCAACTCTCGAATCTGTTCCGGCGCAATTTGCCAATAGGTCAGCTGAGCCAAGGGCTGAAAGCCAGAATGCCGATAGAGCGCCAGGGTCGCCTCATCGGAAACGTCAACCTCACTCACCCAAGTGCGGGCCTCCCAAATGGTCTCCATGCAGTGGCGCAGCAATTGGCTACCCACATCCGCCGCCAAGCTGAGCTGGTCACCACTGGCCGCCCCCCCCCCGAGCAATCACGCGCTGAATTTGCCAGGTGCTGCGGCTGCGGTTAATGGGCGTGGCCTGCACCAAGCCATTGAGCTGCCGCGACTGCTCCGCCACCCAGAGGCTCGCTAAATTTTTCCAAGTCGTTGGCACCCAGCCCAAAACCTTGAGGGGACCGTACCAGCGGCGCAGCCACATTGCCAGGGCCTGGCTAGACTCGGGGGTTTGACTACCAATTTGGGCCGTCTCGACCAAGCCACTCAGGGCATCGAGGTCGCGGTATTGAAGGGGACGAATCTGCTGAGGTGAGCTATCGGTGGCGGGGAGCGTCATAGATGAAATCAACCTGCTGATGGACTCATCATAGCCCGATTGATTGGGCCATGTCCCGCAGTATTGAGTAAGCGGCTCCCTAAAGCAAACGCCCATTGATTAGGGCCAAATACCCTGTTAGGGACATGGCATGCCATGTCCCTAACAGGGTTGAATCGCTTACGAAGTCAAGCTTGAGCGACGTTCTATGTGCCTTGAGTTGGACGCAACAGCACTACAGGGGTCTGCTCATCGGCATTACCAGCAGGGTTACTGCGCAGGGCATCTTCAAGGAACTTCTCGGAGACCCCGGAGGTCGAGGCCAGGATTTTGACGCGGCGCAGGTCATTCACATCCACGATCGCCGTGGGCAAGCCCGTCTCCCGCTGAATCTCCTCCACAACCCCCTGGGGGTCATGGGGACCCAGAACAATGAATTGCTCATAGGGCGGCAGGGTTCCGGTCACGTCATCAATCAAGCGAGCCTGCTCACCCGCCAACTGGTAAAAGCCACCGCGATGGCCAAAGACCCGCGCAATGGAACCCAAAACAAAGGCCGCAGCCACCCGCCAAGGACCGGAAATATCCACCAGGCTCTGCATACCCACAGCGGTGGCCAAGCTGGAGGTGGGGTGGAAGTAGTAGCAAATGCGGCGGGCCAGCCAACCAGGCTTAATCTCCGAGGGATGGCGCATGCGACCCTGCATGATGGCGATGGGGGTCTCGCCGATGGTGAGAACGTCACCGGGCTTGGCATGGGGCATGACGTAGCGCTTGACCGCGTCTACGGGGTTATCCAGGGGGGTCAACAGGTGGGTCTTAACACAGAGCATCTCGGCACCATCGCGGTTCTGCCAGTTGTTGGAGTCTTCCACAGCCGGGAACTGGAGGGGAACGATGACATGGCGCTTCTTGGGAATGCGACCCCCGGGGCCATAGGTCACGTAGGTTACTTTGACCCAGGCGGATTGCAACTGGCTCAGGTCAGGGCCTTTGATATCAACGTTAATGCGAAGTTTCGTGGTTTTGCCCACTTTGACGATGTAGGCGAACCAGTAGCCATCCTTTCTAGCAGGCTCATCTTCATGCTGGGGCGTGACTGCTGTGGTGCTTTCAATCTGGTCCAAGCTGCCCTTGGAGAGCAACTGGGTTTCTGCCGTCAGCTCCGGCACAAAAATCTCTAGACTATCGGTGAGGTTGCGAAGCTCCAACTCCCCCACCAGACGGTAATGTTGGGGGTCGGAGACTTCAATTTTCCAGTCCCCTGGGGTGAGGTCTAGGGCATTGCCCGCACGACCACGATATTGGGCTTCCAAGGCAAGAGCAACGGCCCCAGCCACTGCCAATCCTGCACCTAGCGTTCCTAAAACTACGCCCATTGCCCCTCACAGTTTGATTTCGCAGCCTATTAAAAGGCAATTTGGCCGCAGTGTCATCCGATTTAGCTGCGTGACCAATTTGGGGGTAAGGTCACCTAGAGACAGGTTAGAGCTATGCCTGGCAGGATCTTGGCCATTCACAGGGGGGGCAAACGCTGACATTTCACAAATCTTTAAACTTTCCGGTAACTTCTCACTTTTTCTCTCAGGTCTTGACTTGAGTATCAGACTCAAGATCTTCCTCCAATCACCACAGATCTGTTTCCTGCCCCCAGTGACCTGGGCATAACTAGAGCTATGGGCACGTCTATATCAGATTCTAAAGTACGCGGGATTTTGGGGAAGCCAGTGTGAGACTGATTGATTACACCTCAACAGTATTAATAATTGCCCACCGAGAAGACACCTCGCGTCTTGCAGCAAGCTTGGAACAAGAGGGCTTTCATTGCCAGGTTCAACGCCAAGCCTACCGATCTGAGCAGGCTGAATTTGCCCGCAGCTATCTATGCTTCATGAATCATGTGGAAGCTTGGAAGTGGGTGGCTGAGCACCAACGGCCTGCGGTGATCGTCGAAGCTGACTTTGTCCCAGTGCAGCGCATGGGGAAGCTTCCGCTGCCCTTTGATCCAGAACAGGCTGATGTGGGAATCGCCTGGCTCTACACCTGCGCTGCCCAAGTGTACGACATTTCCCCAGAACGCCATGCCCAGGGTTACTCCAGTAGCCTGGTGGCCTACATCATGACGCCTCGTGCTGTCCCTAGCCTACTCCAACTTTTTGAACAAATCAGTCACAATCCAGGCCCTTGCCATTACTACCCCTGGGATTCTGATCTGGACAAAGCTCTCCTCGCCCAGGGGTTTCGAAATTACTTGCCCTTCCGCAACTACGGCGAGCATGGCAGCGATCACCCCAACCCCGAACATGCAGCCCATCAACTCGGCCGCACCCATCGGGCCGATGTGCTCTACGGTCCGCTTGCCTTTAAGCCGGACTATGCGGAAAGCGAAGGCTTTTGGCGGACTCGGCTATGGGGACGCATCCGGGGACTGGTGCGTTTAGGCATGGGTCGCTATACACAGCCCCATGTTTTGCGGCGGGCAGAGGTGCCGTTCAAGATTTTGAGTTTTGCGATGCGGCGGCAGTTTAGCCTGCGCCTGTAGTGCTGTACTTGAGATCCAAAATGGCAACATCAGCCTAAATCCACCCGAGGCAAGGCAAAATAACAACGGACTCCGTAACGGCTCCGTGTCACTTCCTAGTCATTGGGCAAGAGTAAGAGGTCGCGATCGCCGCTACGGTCAATGGAAGATTTGCACAGGACCATGGGATATCGCCGCCGCACCAGCAACCCAAATTCGCAACAATCAGGGCTTTTGCCAAGACGACGGTTGCCAAGACGACGGTTAAGAGTTGCCCCTGTTCTTGCTGGGCTTAGCTTGCTCCTGGCTACAGGATGCGATCGCGCTGCCCTAGAACAGGCCTTTGCCCCCGATCCTCAACTGATTGAGGAGAGCACGACTGACTCTAGCGGGGCAACAACAACCCATAATTCTAAATCAACTTCAACTGCACCAGGAGGCGCTGCATCGAGTTCTAGCAAGCCCCAAACTAGCCCCAGTGGTGGCAGTAGTAATGCTCGCTTAACCGAAACTACAAAAAACAGTGCCAGTGGCCCCAACAACGAAAAACCTAAGCTGTCTACCAAGGACGCCAATGGCGACGATGATCAGAAACCAAAGACAGGGGAGAGTGCAAGTCCGCTCAATGACAGTAGCAACAGCAACAATGACAGCATTCCAGCAGAGCTAGAAAGCAGCGTGGTGGATGTTTTGGCATTGGGGGTTTTGACGCCGCCGGACCAGGCTGCGGTGGATGGCGGTTTTGAGCCCAATGAGCCGGTGACCCGAGGGGAGTTTGCCCGTTGGTTATTGGCAGCGAATAATGCAGTTTATGGCGATCGCCCCGCTGCCCAAATCCGCTCTGCGACGGGGAATAGCGAGCCTATTTTTAAGGACGTTACCCAAAACAATCCTAACTTTCCTGCCATCCAGGGGTTGGCCGAAGCGGGCATTATCCTGAGCAGTTTGTCTGGTGCCCAGGAGCAAATCAATTTCAAGCCTGATGCCCCTTTAACCCGCGAGGATATGCTGCTATGGAAGGTGCCTTTGGATGTGCGCAGTAGCTTGCCTGCTAGTAATTTAGAAGCAGTAAAGGAAGCCTGGGCTTTCCAGGATGCCAGCAAGGCTAGCGCTCCGGCATTGCGGGCGATTTTGGCAGATTATTCCAATGGAGACCAGGCGGTGATTCGTCGGGTATTTGGCTATACAACTTTGTTGCAGCCTCAGAAGCCGGTAACCCAGGCGGAGGCGGCGGCGGCGCTGTGGTATTTCGGGAGTGGCGGGCAAGGTGTTTCTGCTGGGGATGTGTCAGTTGGGGACTTGGGTGAGGCGGACGGTAACGAGAATATTGGGGGATAGCGGTGAGCCAATTTTTTCCATGTCCGCATTTGGGTGGTGATGTTGAGCTGACCGATGAGCGGGAGCAGCACATTATGCAGAGCCATCCGGGGATGCTACCTGACTATTCAGAACAGTTAACGCAGACTTTGGCTGACCCAGACGTTGGTACAGCCTAGTAAGCGAGATGAACGGGCCTTACGATTCTCGAAATGGTTTGAGAATATTCGCACTGGACGCTACTTGGTAGTTGTTACAATTTCGGATAGTGACCCAACTCGCCATTGGATGATTATCACAACCTATACGGCTCGAAAGCTGGCTGGAGGAGGCTAGGGGATGGGAAATCTGACGTTTCAGTATGATCCGGTGGGGGATATTCTCACGACTCAGACCTGTGCAAGCTATGCGGAGCAGGAGACGGAGGAGCTGGATGATGAGATGTTGGCGCGGTTAAATCCGGAGTCGGGGAATATTGAGACTTTGGAAATTTTGTTTTTCTTGAAACGGGTCGAAGGCTTCGGGGACTGAAAGGGGACGGGCGCTGTCTTTCATTGCTTTTACATTACCCCTTTCATCTCTGCTGTCAATAGCTTCATCTTATTGCAGTGACTAATTACCTTTAAAGCAGCTCTAGGTACAGAACGGTCTTTATTGACCTTGGGTGCGACGAGCTTGCTTCCCTCTGAACATACAAGGGTGCGCTGACTTGACCTGGAGCTGATTGGTTCTTCAGTACGTCTCACAGCATCGTTCTGGAGGGCTGTCACCACAGAGGGACTGAAGGCATGGCCGGATAGGGCGATTCTGGTGGTTGGCTGCTGGGAGATCATCGCGTTTTGTTTCCCCGCTTGCCCAGCCTGATCCATTGTCCCTGCTGAGAACAGAGTGACCGTGGCGGTAATGAGAGCTGCGAGGCCAATGGGGCTTGGAAGAGGGTGGTCCATGGGGCGATGGCAGGGGCTAAATCTGCGAGCGAAGAGAGCTAATGGGGGTGAACAAGAAAACGGAAATATCGAGACTATCTCTATCTCTAATCCCTTTCTCGGAGACGAGTCTTGGTGCCATATAGTGCCCCAGCCATTGGCCTCAAGTTGTGCTACCTGTCACTATTACGGCAGAATGCTCAACTCTAAAGACCGGCTTTAGGATTGAACTGGAGAGGTCTGAGCCAATCTTGCTGCATCCGTAAATGCAAAGATTCGGCTGAATTGCAGCCTGCCTTGGGAGCCAAGCTTTAACCTGTCATAATAGTTGTCAACTGCTGTCCTGGCCTGCATTCACCCCACTATGACTACCTCACCTTCCCAGTCCTCTCCTCAGATACAAGACTCGGCCCATGGCAGCTTACGCCAGCCCATGATCCAGGCCACGGCGGTGGAGAAGTGGTATGACAATAATTTCCATGTGCTGCGGGGCGTAGACCTGACGGTGAACAAGGGCGAAGTGGTGGTAATTATGGGGCCATCGGGCTCGGGCAAGTCCACATTTATTCGTACCTTCAATGCACTGGAGCCCTATCAAAAAGGCCAGATTTTGGTCGATGGCATTGAGCTCTCCCATGACCTCAAGAACATTGAGACCATCCGTAAAGAAGTGGGTATGGTGTTCCAGCAGTTCAACCTGTTCCCTCACTTGAGCGTGTTACAGAACATCACCCTGGCTCCCATTTGGGTGCGGCGCTGGCCCAAGGCGAAGGCGGAAGAGGTGGCAATGCAACTGCTGGAGCGAGTGGGTATTGGGGAGCAGGCTCAGAAGTTTCCTGGGCAGTTGTCCGGTGGTCAGCAGCAGCGCGTGGCGATCGCCCGTGCCCTAGCCATGCAGCCAAAAATCATGCTATTTGATGAGCCCACTTCTGCGCTAGATCCTGAAATGGTACGCGAAGTGCTGGATGTGATGCAGACCCTGGCCAAGGACAGCGGCATGACCATGGTTTGCGTCACCCACGAAGTGGGCTTTGCCCGTGAGGTGGCGGACAGAGTTGTGCTGATGGCGGATGGCTTGCTGGTCGAAGAGGCCACGCCCGAGGAGTTCTTTAACAATCCCCAGGCAGAGCGCAGCAAGCAGTTCCTGTCCCAGATTTTGTAAACATACCGATATGCCTCAAACCCCGTAGGGACATGGCATCGCCATGTCCGGTTTTAGTGTTTTGGGGTGATACACCGTCTCCTGTCCAGTTCCGTTCCTCGACTAGATTGTGATTGTGAAACCACCCATGCAACTGAATTGGATATTGGGAGCGATTGCGCAGCAAGTTTCCTTCGGAATTGCCACGACCCTAGCCATCACTCCAGCCTTCGCCCAGACTGTGGCTGTGCCCATTGCGGGCCCTGAAACCATCGTTCAACTGATGACGACCATGGACTGCGGCGGCTGTCTGCTGATGGGGGCCCGTCTGCGCTACCGCGACTTGGCCGGAGCGAATTTAGCCGGGGCGAATTTAGCCGGGGCAGACCTGACGTTTGTGGACCTCAGTGGTGCTGATTTGAGCGGTGCAAATCTGGTGGGGGCAAATCTCCACCGGGCCAACTTACAGGGGGCTAACCTCAGCGGTGCTGATATGAGTCGTGCTGCGATGATGCAATCGCAACTACAAGCAGCAAACTTACAAAATGCTCGCTTAGCGGAAGCCAATTTACAAGGGGCGGATGTGACCGATGTGGATGCTGCTGGGGTGAATCTTTGCTATACGACACTGCCCAGCGGAACCCAGACAACACGGGGCTGTCCGCTGTTTCAGCCTTGAGCTTTAGGGCCGTATCTCGACGATGGTCCCAACTTGAATGACTTCGTAGATTTCATCCACGTCTTTGTTCTTGAGCGAAGGACAGCCCCAGGTCCAGTTGATGCGGTTGTCGATATTCTCTCCTGTACCTGCTACGCCATGGATGCCCACTTCGCTCCCCACGGTGGCAGCAAAGGGGACTTTGCCTTTGAGCTTTGAAATCCAATGTTTGCGCCAGGAAGCAGGGTTGGGGTAGTCAAGCCAGATGAACTTGGACCAGTGGGGATGGGGATAGAGGTCTTTGACGCGGAGGATGCCTTCGGGAGTCTTTTGGTCCCCTTCTCTTCGTTTGTCGCCGATGGGGTCGCCGCCAAAGACGACAGCGTAGGATTTGATTGGCTTTAGTTGGTGATACACCGTAAGGCGATGTTCTGCTTTCTCGATGAGGATGGTGATGTCGTCTTTCGTAAATTCTTGGGGGAGGAGGGCTTGGAGCGATCGCCCTTCTTCTCCCAATCTCGCTTTTGTGGGAGCTTCGTGGATGGCTTCTGCTCCAGGGCATTGGGGTAGGCATAGCGTTGCTGCCAGGGCCTTGGGCGGCGACGCATAGCTTAAGCGAGCTGCCAATCCATAGAAGGCAAACATTGCCAGAATGCCGAGGGAGAGCAGGGCGGTAGGGGAGGCTTTCTTTTGGGGTGACTGGGAGGATTTCATTAAAAGCTTTTGTGGAACGGTGCCCTGTTAGCCATAGATTCAGGAGAGGAGGCTGGGATTTCTGGCTTCAACGCATATCCAACAAGATCTATAACCCATGCTTTGTATTGGTCATCGCGGTGCCAGGGGCCATGCTCCGGAGAATACGCTGGCTTCGGTTCGCAAGGCCATTGAGCTAGGCGCAGACTGGATCGAGGTTGATGTCTATTGGGTAGATGGCGAGCTGGTGGTGTTCCACGACGATCGCCTGGAGCGCACGACCAATGGCCAGGGCTTGCTGAGGTCGCAAAGCTTTGCCTATCTGCGCAGCCTAGATGCGGGCGATGGTGAGCAAATCCCGACGTTGGCGGAGGTCTTTGAGGCTGCGGCGGGTAAGGTTGGCATCAATGTGGAGCTGAAGGGGCCGGGCACAGCGGAGCCAGTGGTTCAGTTTTTGCAGGACTGGCAGGGGCAGAATCCAGGGGCAGATTTGAGTCGGGTGCTGCTGTCGTCGTTTTGCCATGATGAGCTGCGGCTTGTGCAGCAGTTGGATGCAGAGGTACGGCTGGGGGCGTTGTTTGTTGATTTACCTGTTGATGCCATTGCCCAGGCTCAGGCGTTGGGGGCTTGGTCAATTAATCCGGGGAAGGAGGCGGTGACGGAGGCTTTTGTGGTGGCGGCTCACGCAGCGGGGCTTAAGGTGTTGGTGTTTACGGTGAATGAGGTGGTGGATATGGAACGATTGCGAGGGCTGGGGGTGGATGGGATCTTTACAGACTATCCAGATCGGCTGGTGAGTTTGCGATAATGACAATCAGCGAGTCATTTTAGTGAATGCAATGGTCGCGAACCTTCCTTCGATTAAAGAGCAATCTCAGCGAGTGCCGCCGCTGGAAAATGGCGATCGCCTCACCCATGCAGAATTTGAGCGTCGCTATGAAGCATCGCCCAGCATCAAACATGCAGAGCTGATTGAAGGAGTTGTTTATATGTCTGCTGCTCTGCGCTTAGAAAATCATGCTAGGCCCCATGCAGATTTGATGGCCTGGCTAGGCTTGTACAGGATGTTTACAGCAGGGGTGAAGGTTGCTGATAACCCAACGCTTCGCTTGGATCGCAGCAATAATCCTCAGCCTGATGGTGCGATGTATATTGAGCCCGCTTTAGGTGGGCAGGTGTTTGTTTCTCAGGATGATTATTTGGAAGGTGCTCCAGAGCTGATTGTGGAGGTAGCTGCCAGTAGTGCTGCCTATGATTTGGGGGATAAGAAGACGGCTTATCTGCGCAATGGAGTGCAGGAGTATATCGTCTGGCAAATTTATGAGAACCGCCTGGATTGGTTTGTGATTGAAGATGATGAATATGTGTCGTTGTTGCCCGATGGAAATGGGGTGATGCGGAGTCGGAGATTTCCTAGCTTGTGGTTGGCTGTAGAGGCAATGCTGGCTGAGGATATGGCCCAGGTGGGGCAGATTGCGCAGCAAGGGATTGCTTCTACTGGGCATCAGGCTTTTGTCCAGGCTTCGGCTGATGTTCGCCAAGGGGGCGAATGATGGAAAAGCTGACCCTTTCAAATGTTTCACTGGCTGATCTCAAACAGGTGGTGACGCTGAAGGAAAAGCCGGGGCGGGATCATTCCTGGACGGATGTGTCGGCGATCGCCCTCACCCCAAATGACCAGCGCCAGCTCGGGGATGTCCAAAACCGGCTACGGGATATGTCCTTGCACTTGCTCAATGAAGCGACGATTTGGTCAAGAGCCATTTACCCGTTGTTATTACTGGCGGAGCAGGCTGATATTCAGGCCTGGGCTGGGGTGCCGTTGCAAACGCAGTATGCCAATTTTGCGATCGATGGGGTGGCTGATGGGGCTTTGGGGCGTAGTTTGGCTGGACGGATGGAGGCTCCTTATTTGGTGGTGATTGAGGCGAAGCGGGGCGTGGAGGCCCAGAGTCCAATTTTTCAGTTGTATGGTCAGCTTTTGGCAGCGGCGCGGCTCAATTGGCTGGAGAGTCAGCAGGAGCCCCAGGAGGTATTTGGTTGCTACACGATTGCGGATAGCTGGACGTTTGTGCGGGCGGAGGTGACTGGTATGGAGCAGGAGAAGCCGACGCTGACGGTGGAGTATTCGCGGGAGTTGACGGAGAAGGTTGATGCAGAGCAAATTCTGAAGATCCTTAAAGGGATTGTGGGTCGTCATCTAACTATTGAGGAACAGCAGCTTTCTCCGGCGGCATGATTTTTCGCAAAATGTTGAGAGTCAGAGGCTAGTTGTGTTGTGAAAGCTGTTTTCCTGCTCTTGACTATCTAATGCGTAGTGCGAAGTCGGGGTTTCCCTGGACAGTCACTAGCAGTTGAGGCGTTGTTGAAGGATGCAATACCTCTACCTCTACTGCTATCGACTGCTCATAGCTGGGAGATCACGTATTTTTCACTCCGCCAAATAGCTCACGGTTATAGTCTGTCTCCGCACTATGGCTGAGTGAGAGGCAACTTGTTGGGGTGTATTAGAGATTTGAGCGTTAATTTACTCTAGTTGTATGAATTATTCGAAATTTATCCCAAATCCTACTGAACTCATTTGCCCCCTGTGGAAGGATAAGTAGATAGGACAGATCCTCTAATCAGGGAGCTGCTTTGTCGTTGTGTTCTGACGACTTGGATTCGAATTTTCCTTTCATCCAGGGTGGGTTCAGTTCACTTGCTGTACCTAAAGGACTGTATGACTACCAAAATTGAGCAGAAAATAGCTGAATTGGTCTCAGCGCATGGCTATGAAGCAGAGGTGCTTCATGAATTCGCTACTTTTGTCCAATCTCAGCCCAAGCCGCGTAAGCGTAAAGCATCAACTAAGTCTAAGAAGCCTAAAGCCCCCACGCTCACTGAGCTGAAGAAAGCTGTATGTGCTGCTTTTGACTGTAAGGATTACAAAGCGCTGAAGAAAAATAAGGAGTTTCAGTTAGCGATCGCTGATCGGAAGCTCAACTTCAGCAAAAAAGATTCTTGGCTAGTCCTTTATCGCGAATGGGTGGGTGTACCTGCAAATGAGCGTAACGAATCTGGTCCGACTGCCATTAATGGCATTGACGTACTTAAGAATTTCCGGCCCTGGCAAGTATTCGAATTAGATTCTAAAACTGCTACTTCTGAAGATATCAATCAGGCATTTAAGCGATTAGCGAAGCAACATCACCCTGACGTTGGTGGCGATCGATTGGTCTTCGAAGAACTAAAGAAAATGCGAGATTCTATTCTGTCATTCCGTTAAACATAAATCTAATTGACATGCCTACAAAGAAAACTGAACTGCTTTCGGCAGAGGAAACAGCTAGAATTCTAGGAGTTAGAAAAGATCGTTTATACAATATTTGTAAATTCTTTGACAATGATAATGATGATGAGTGGGAGCTGGTTTTAGGGCAACATTTTGAATGGCTGAGTAAAGGCGATCAGACAAGAAGATTCTACGAAGAAGGTGCGATGGCAATTGCTAAGTACTTGCAAGAAGAAGTCAAATCTAAACCATTTTTCGGATTCGTTGATGCTGTGCGAGAAAAAATAACGCATAGAAGAAAGCGCACTCGCCAGCTTCTGGTACGCCGCCGTATTATCAGTGAGATGAAGGATCTTGATGGCATTGTTCTTCGGAACGATTTGGTCTTTATGGAGCGTCGTCGCGTTATCAGGGTTTTAGATACAAATGGTAAAGGCTTGAACTCGGCAGCTAAGAGAGAACAGAACAATTCTGGGCTTGATGGTCGTCAACCAATGCAAGTTGGCAAGCATTTTGAAGACATAGACGGAATTCAACATTGGAGCCAGATTGGAATTGTCCAGATCGCCAAGAATATGTCTGAGAATCTTTCTCGGAAGTCTCGTAGAGCTTGGACAGATGCTGTGGCTGAAGTTGTCGAAGATGCTATCGCGGATCAAAGGAAGTATCTGGATTCTTTTGAGGCGAGACTTCAAAAGGCCATGAAAAAAGCTAAATCCCAGGCAAATGGGAGTTGCCAAGTCAGCCGGATGAGAAAAACTCCGGCTAAGCCATTTGATCTACATGCTCATCATCTCTTTGATAAGGCGACACGTAGAGATTTGGCTTGTTTCCCTGAAAATCTCTTAGTCATGCACGAAGACATACATGATGGGTTTCATGCATGGCATGGCAGTGAGAGTTGCGAGCCCAAAGACTTTATTGAGTATCTAACAACGGTAGAGTCTTGGCGCTTCGATACGCCTTCCAAGAATAAGCATCTACATTTGCTGATTAATCGGTTGGAATCATTGCAGCAAGACTTTAAAAGTAAAGAGCTGGTTGCATAGAGTCAAGCGAAGTTAAATCGTGAGGTCAATCGAATTCAGCTTGGCCTCAAATTCCTCCAGCGCCTGGACCGAACCCACGTTCCAAGAACGAGCGATCGCCTCCACCACCCACTCCTTCACCGGAACCCCCGGAAAAATCCGGCTACTCTCCGATGACACATACTCACCATCCTCGAAGAGATTGATCGCCAGTGCCCCACTGTCATAAATCCACAGCTCTGGCACCCCAATCACCTCATAAGCCGCCAACGTCGTCTTCGACGTCACATTCATCTCAATCGCCAAATCTGGCGGCGGATCACCTGGCTGCAACCGCCGCCGCCCAATCATCTGCTCATAATTTTCAATATAAAAACAGGCATCCGGTTCAATCCCCGCCGCCCCTTCTTTTTTAAACGTCGTCGAACCAAACGGCTCATAGCGCTGGCCCAGCTTTCGCAGCATCGCCTTGACCAAATCCGAAGTCAGCTCCTTCGGCTTCTCATGCTCCGGCAGCGGCAGCATAATTTCTAAAATCCCATCACAGAAAGCCACCCTGGCAGAGCGGCTTTCTCCCAGCTCTTCCAAAATCGTCTCAAACTCTCCCCAGCTCACCCCTGGAATTGTCGCGAGACTGCCCGCAGCAAACTGCATTTGACTGATGGGTTTTGCGATTGGCGGTGTTGCAATCATCGCCTGGGGCCTATGCTCAGGAGTAGCCTCAGCATAGCTTGACTCGGCTTGAGCTGGTTTCTTCTCGATGACCTACAGGAAAGAGCTTTGGGGCTCATCTGCGATTTGAGCTTTGGGTTGATTAGGCTGAGAGCGTAGGGCGATCGCTAAGGAAAACGCCCCCGCCACAGGCAACGCTAACAGCAATCCCAGCACGACACCAGACAAAGTACAGGCCATCAACCCAGCTAATGCTAACTGCGGTTGCTTCCGCTTCTTGCCGAAGTAATACGGAATCATTCCGCACAGCATTCCGGCGACGAAACCGCCCACAAGGGCACCAAGGAGATAGGCGAGATCAGGCGCTGTAGAAACCATAGTCGGGAGAGTAAAGCTGCGAATGGATATGGATTACAACAGCAGACTCACCAGGAATTCCCTCGCAAAGTCTCCCCACAGTTAATCAACTCAGCTCAACTATGCCGAGGCTGCCACCGCCACAGGAGCTAGGGGGGATAGACCCAGTTCCTTCAGCATTGCCAAGTCTTCATCGCTAAATTTCTTGAGGGGTCCAGCTTTTAATTTCATCCATGAACATCTGGAAGCTAGGGGAGAGTGTGGCTAAGCTCTCTGGATCTAGCTGGTCCACGCAGTATTGGCAGAAGTCTCGGTCTGAGCCAATGCCCAAGCGCTTTTTTTCTTTGCGCTTGAGATCTTTGAGCTGTTCTGGGGGCTTTTGAGAGGAATGGTAGTGCTTGGCTGAGCTACTGCTTTTTTCGGAGAAGAGAGGCAGGCCGGTTTCGTTGGAATAGGTTTCTGGGGCCGTAATAAGCAGGAGCCAGGCTTCTAGCATTTGTACTGGGACAGCGATCGCGCCCTGAATCGGCCACTGCTTCCTAGCTGCTCCCAGTTTTGCCATCGCAACCTGTTCTAGCTCACAGTGGCGACAAGCCTTCTTCTGATCAGCTTTGGGAAGCTGGGAAAAGTCGGCAGGGCGTAAATGATCTGGGTGGATGGGGCTGCGATCGTTGTCGAGAGCGACGACGAAGCGAGATTGCTCTTGGACTCCGCTGTACTGAATTTGCTGGAGCAGAATAGGCAAGCTTTTGCGTACTGCTCCAATGCCGCCGCCTTTGCGAATGCGGAGGGGAATGATCTCGAAGGGCTGGCCGGTTATTTTTTGCAGACAGCCTTGGTAGAACAGGTCATCGTTGTCATCCTCAGAGAGCAGATAAAGATATTGGACTTCAGACACCTTGGGGAACGCCTCCCACGAAGCCGGAGTACCAGAGGGAGCCGAGGGGTTCTTCGCCGGGGTCTAGGTTTTGGAGTTTGTCTTCTAGGGTAGTGAAGGTGGTTTCTCCATTGGTCTTTTCGACGATGACGACAGCGGATTCGTG
>CALIGI010000024.1 GCA_938021205.1 uncultured Pseudanabaenaceae cyanobacterium | reverse complement strand
ATCCTCTCCCCTAGCCCCTCTCCTAAGGTCACGGGGAACCGAGACAAGTTGAAAACCCTCGGTTTTGCGTTCGGTTCCCTTGCTCCTTTAGGAGTAAGGGCTAGGGAAAGAGGTCGGCTGTTTGGCTGTCGAACTCAGGTTAGGACGAAGCCTTGGCAAAGGGGAGGGGCCATTGGTCTGTCAGAACAAAAGAAACTTGGGCATCTCTCTGAATCTTTTTCTCACCTGTTTGTTGGGGAGGCTAGGTGGGGGGCTTTGTCGCTTGATGAGATGGGGGCTTCTTTCTTAGAAATCGCCTAATGACTCCAAATCATGACCTAGTCGGTCGGACTATAGCGATTGCTCAATTTTTGCTATTTGTGGCGGGTCATGGGGGCTGAGGGATGAAGAAAGTCGCTAAATAGCTTGGTTTGCGCTTCTGTTAACTTCGCCTCTGCCAAGGTTTAACTGGGAAATTGGGAGTGATAGTGATAAATAAATATTCTCTCCGGAAAAATAAATAGTCGCTGCGGATATAAAAATAGTAGAAATACGCAGGTCAATCCCCCGGTCGGGGGGTGACCTTTAGTAAGCTGAATAGGGAAAAGTTGGCCTGGTGGTTGCGGGCTGAGCCGTTCGCGGACTCAGCCTGAGGAAAGTCCGGGCTCCCGAAAGACCACACTTGCTGGGTAACTCCCAGTGCGGGCAACCGTGAGGATAGTGCCACAGAAACATACCGCCGATGGGACTTTTGGCTTAGAGCTTTTGGCTTTGGCCAGGTCCACAGGTAAGGGTGCAAGGGTGCGGTAAGAGCGCACCAGCAGCATCGAGAGGTGCTGGCTCGGTAAACCCCGGTGGGGAGCAAGGTCGCAGGAGCTACGGTTGGTCTTTTACCAGCTCCTAGTTGGAGAACCGCTTGAGGCAGGGAGTAATTCCTGTCCTAGATAGATAACCGCCCACTGTTGGCTTGGCTTCGGCGAGGTCCACAGGGTACAGAACCCGGCTTATGGCTGACTTTTCCCTTTAGGTTTTCTACGTTGGAGTTCATGGGACTCCCGCTTGGGGCTTTATGCCTTACAGAATCGATTTCACTCAGGGATTGCAGAGGTTTGGGTTGCCCAGGCCAGTTCTTTTTGGGAATTGAGCTTAGGTATTCCCTGTCCAATGGACCGCGTTAGGTGCAATGGCAGCGCTCATGGCGCGATGGGGAAAGCGTGAAGCTCCCTTTAGGGGAGATTCACTGTTCTTTCAGATTGGCAGGGGAAAACATGTTGTTTCCGCGAATTACTGCGGCGACTAACTTTTGAGCCTAGCCTGTCTGTTCTAATAATCTTCGATCCCATTGGCTCATTGAGCGCGTCGGAGCAGTTTCCTTCGCTTTGTTTGTTCTGGCGATCGCAACTCAAGCAAGTGCAAAAAGAGTCCCCCTTTACTGCGGTCAGTGCCCAACGGCGCAATGGCCTAATACTCTGTAAGGCTTACCATGCCGAATTTGCTGGCCCGGGTGCCGCTATCGGACGCCCCTGCGACTACGACTGCGATTTTGCCATTGCCTTGGGTAAAAAATGGAAGCTGGTGGATGTCTCGACCGCAGAAGATGCCCAGAATGCCTATCGTCGCCGTATCCAATGGATGTATTGGTTGAAGAAAATTACGGAGCAGAAGCAGCCTCTCCAGCGTGCTGAGGCCCTGCTGTCTAGTTTTGATGCGTTTTTTGATGCGGAGGCGATCGCGGCGCTACCGCCTTTTGTACTCGCTCGCTTGGTGGGGGTTTTTGAGGGCACAATGATCCAGGTCCATCGACAGCATTACGATGCCCTGGGGATATCGGTGCCTACGGTGGCAGAGCCCAATCGCTATTGGCACTATGTGGAGCTGCCCCATGCGCTTTCACCCGCTCAGATGCCATTGCCCCAATCTGGTATGCCCCAACAAGGACGTTTTCCCAAGAGCCGCAGCTCTTTGATCATGTTTTAGAGCTGTGTTGGGGGAGTTCAACTTGTGGTTCCCAGGTTGAAAATACTGGATTTGAGACCGATCTTGTTTGCTCTGATTTGTATGGGTTGACTGATGGATTGAGCAATCAGCCAGGGTTGAAAGCTATCAACGACAGGTAACAATGTGAACGCATTCTGTCCTCATGAATGCTTCGATTGCTATATTCCTCGCCTGGGAGCTTTCTGCCGACTTAGAGTAGAGCTAGGCTGAAGGCAGTTGCCCTCGAGATATCACGGCAAGATTAATCATGGATCCCCAGCGACGGCAACGGTTGGAGCAGTTTTTACGTAAGTTGGGTCTGGTTGACTATGAGCGAGTGAATTGGGGGATGCTGGATTTGGCCTTGACCCATTCCAGTGCCTCACCAAGTCAGAATTACGAGCAGCTAGAGTTTGTGGGGGATGCCGTGGTGAGGTTGGCCTCGGCGAAGTTTTTGCTGGAAAATTATGAGGAGGCTCCGGTGGGAGATTTGGCGGCGCTGCGGTCGGTGTTGGTGAGCGATCGCGTTCTCGCTGACATTGCCAAGGTTTACCGTTTGGATAAGTACATCCTCATGTCTGCTAGCGCGGCGGGCGATCGGGCGGGCTTCCGCAGTCGTCAAGCCGATGCTCTAGAGGCGGTGATGGGGGCGTTATATCTGAGCACGAATGACCTGAGCTATGTGGTGCCCTGGCTCTTGCCCCACCTAAAACCTCTGGCGGAGCAAATTCGCCAAGATCCCGCTCGGCAGAACTATAAAGCTGCGCTTCAGGAATGGAGTCAGGGGAAATGGAAGGAATTACCGGATTATCGTGTAGAGGAAGCGAGCGTTGTCCATGGAGATCGGGAACGCTTTATAGCAGAGGTTTGGCTTCAGGGTTGCTGTTGGGGGAAGGGGAAAGGTCCTTCCATTAAGGCAGCCCAGCAGGCAGCAGCCCAGGCCGCTTTTGAGCGATCTCAGGCGATGGGACAGGAGCAATAGTGACGCTGATTGGTATGGAGCCGTTCACCCGCATACGGCTCAATCAGGTGAACTCATCTCCTGGGAGCACTGCAGAATACAAGCCTCTATGAACCATGTGTAAAGCGGCTTGGCCGTGGAGTTCAATGAGTTTGTCTTCCGCTAACTTGTCTTCTACTCAGAATGTGACCCAGGTTGCCCAGGGGCCCCTGATTGGTTTTGCTCCGGTCACGACCGAAGAGCCTGGGGCTCGCCTCAAGGTTGGTATTTTGGGAGCGGGTCGCTGGGGTAGCCATTTGATTCGCAACTTTGGTGCGGCGGCGCGGGCTGAGGTGGTGGCTGTGGCAGATCCCTATGCACCGGCTTTGGAGCGGGTGGGGTCACTGTTGGAGGAAGCCCCATTGCTCACGACAGATTGGCGGGAGATGATGGCAACACCGGGTTTGGAGGCGGTGGTGGTGGCGACGCCAGCGGTGACTCACTATGAGGTGATTGAGGCGGCCCTTAAGCAGGGGCTCCATGTGCTAGCAGAAAAGCCCCTGACCCTGACGCCTGCAGAATGTGAGACGTTGTGCTGGTTGGCGGATGCTAGCGATCGCCAGCTCATGGTGGATCATACCTATCTATTTCATCCAGCAGTGGCAGCGGGTTATCGCTTGATACAGGATGGGGTGCTGGGCCAGCTGCGCTATGGCTATGCCAGTCGAACTCATCTGGGGCCCGTTCGTCAGGATGTGGATGCACTTTGGGATCTTGCGATCCATGACATTGCGATTTTTAATTACTGGCTGGGCCTAGGGCCGACGTTGGTTCAGGCCCAGGGGCAGATTTGCCTTCAGCCCCATTTGCAGACGCCTCTGTCGCCCCAAGGGTTGGCAGATACAGTGTGGGCACAGTTGCTGTATCCGTTCCCTTCGTTGCAGGCGGGGACAGCGGGGTTATCGGTTAATCTCCACTTCTCTTGGTTGAATCCTGATAAGCAGCGCAAGCTTGTGCTGGTGGGCGATCGCGGCGCATTAATCTTTGATGAGTTAGCAGAGGAGCCCCTGGTGCTGATGCGGGGGCGTTTGGAGCCGGAGGGCCAGCGGATTGTACCGGTGGATCAGGTGCGGGAGGCTATTATGGTGCCGCACCAGGAGCCGCTCAAGCAGATGTGTGAGCATTTTATTGATTGTGCTCAGCTGAATCAGGTTTCACCGATTTCGCCGGGAATTGTGGGGCGAGATTTGGTGACGGTATTGAGCGGTTTGAGCCAGTCTTTGAATGAGGATGGACAGCCTGTTTTATTGGGATAATTTTGTTTTATTTTGTGGAACTTCCTCTGGGGGCCAGCGCTGAGCCTCATGACTACTCGTGAGCTTGGTTAGCATTCCGGAGCAGTGGCTTCCTGGCTAGACTGCTGCTGGGTTGAGCTGGGGCTGGGATATAGAGGCAGGTGCAGCTCGACGGTGGTGCCTTGGCCGAGGCCTGGGCTATGGAGGTGGATGGAGCCGCCCATGCGTTCCATGAGTGTGCGAGAGATCGTGAGGCCAAGACCACTGCCTTCGTAGGGCTGTTGACCGGGTTGGCTGGCGCGGGCGAAGGGACGGAAGAGCTTTTTGCGCTGACGTTGGTCGATGCCGATGCCCGTATCGGTGATGCTCAGGACGATGGTTGCTTCTGGGGGAGGAGGAGCTAGGCTTTCTCGTTTGCAGAGGGGGTAGAGAGCAATGTTGATGTTGCCTTGGTCAGTGAATTTGATGGCGTTACTGAGGACGTTGAGGATGACTTGTTTGAGTTTGTCGCGATCGGCTTGGACCCAGTAAGACGGTGGGGCTGAGGATGGGGCTGATGGGGAGCGCTGCTGAAGGGTTAGGCCTTTGGTGATGATTTGGGATCGCTCCATTTCGATGACTTCTTCTAGGAGTTGGGCGAGTTCGAAGGACTGATGCTCGAACTCGAATTGACCCGCTTCAATCCGGGCGATGTCCAGAAGTTCGTTGAGGACTTTGAGCAGGTGGAGGGCTGCTTGGTTGACCTGCTTTAGGCAGGCGGCTTCTTCTTCGGAGTTATCGCAGTAGCCGTCTTGGATGAGCTGAATGTGGCCGATTAGGGCATTGAGGGGGGTGCGAAGTTCGTGGGAGGTGGCGGCTAGGAAGTCGCTTTTGAGCTGGCTGGCGGTGTGGGCTTCTTGGGTGGCTTTTTCTAGGGCTGTGGACCGTTGATTGAGGCCGTGAATGAGTTGATTGAAAGCACCTGCTAATTGCTGGAATTCGTGGATTTTGAAGGTGTTGTTGGTTCGGTCATGGAGGGGGAGTTCATCTAG
>CALIGI010000023.1 GCA_938021205.1 uncultured Pseudanabaenaceae cyanobacterium | reverse complement strand
AGGCCCGTTTGCCAAGCGTTGCGGCCCTGCCAATTCTCCGCTGTAGAGAAATCTTTCAAGAAGACAAACTGCTCTTGGGCGGCCTGAATTTCTGGCAGCTGATCCAGCTCGCCACGAACCACAATCATGCCGCCTAGGCCTCCCAAGATTTGCTTGGCTACGGTGCCGTGGGCGTGGGGATGGTAATAAACCACACCACCGGGATGATTGGATGGAATCTGAAACTCGTACGTGAATGTTTCACCGCTGGCAATTTTACGAAAGACGTCATCACCTGTGCCCGTGGGCGAAATGTGCAAGCCGTGGAAGTGTAGATTCGTGGGCTCGTCTAGGACATTGGTAAGACGAATACGAACGGTGTCGCCAGGACTCGCTTCAATCGGTGGTCCCGGAATTTTTCCGCTGTAGCTGTAGAGCAGTCGCTCCTTACCAGCGATGGTAACCAGGCTGGGTCGAGCATCCATGGCAACGTCCACCAGTCCGTTGCTGCGGTTGATCGATGCCGGGGCAATGGGAACGGCTGGTTCGCGATTCAGCACCGCCACTTCTTTAGCGGAGTTGCGAGCGTATTGGCTGAGGAGAACACCACCTGCTCCGATGGCACCTAAGCTGAGAAATTGACGACGGTTCATGGGAAATTGCGAAAAGAATTCAGTGAATAGTTTTTAGACGCCGTGCTCTTGAAAGACGGTTGTGTTGCCAGCCGCATCAAACGTTAGGGTGGCATAGGGCTCAACGATGTCGCCTGATTCCATGCCCGGTGAGCCAATGGGCATTCCTGGCACGGTGATGCCCGCCACATCCGGTTTCTCTGTCAGCAGACGCACAATGTCTTCCGCAGGCACATGCCCTTCAACCAGATAGTCGCCGACAACCGCGCTGTGACAGCTCTGAAGATTTTGGGGCAGCTCATATTGAGCCTTGATTTCATCCACGGCTTCGAGCTCGACAACGTTGTCTTGAATCTCGAATCCCTGGGCCTGCATCCGCTGAACCCAAACACCACAGCAACCGCAGGTGGGCGTGCGATAGACCACCAACTGTGCAGCTTGAACAGCATCTGAGGCAACAGCTTGGGGAAGCGTTTGACTTCCGGGGCTGGCGATCTTGTTTTGGCCTAAGCATCCCGCCATAAAGGCAAACAGGATGCCAACCAAGAAGATCAGGCTCAGACTTTTAACGTGCCGTTGGCTGAGCAGTTGTCTGACAGGCATCTCCATTTCCTTCGTCGTTTAGGGTTATCTCCAGTCTAAATATTTCACTGACTTGGAATATTTAGAAAGAAATGGGGCTTAGGATAAAGCCCCTGTGTGGTGTTAGTCGTAATGCAACAGCAAAAGGCAAATACCTCGCCTTTCGTCTGAGCAGATTGAGGTTATCACTCCTAGATGAAAACGAGATGAAATCAGCGTCCGAGCATCAGGCTTTGGCCAAACTAATCATTTTGATGAAAGGAATGAATGAAATCGCGAACATCTCTTGATAGCTGCGCTGTTGGTTCATATCCAGCGGCCTCAATAATTTCCTCTGCGGTGATGTTATTTAGCATTAAATTCATGTGTAATGTGTCGTAACCTGGAATGCCTTTGATTTGGCCTCGGTCTGCCATGACCGCGATATTAAATGGGCTATTGGCGGGGGTTGCAGCAGCGGGGCGAAGGGCTACAGGCAAGAGAGTCGTAGCGATGGTTGCAGCGATCACCAACACAAATTTATTTTTCATTGCTTCAGAATAGATAAGGTTTTGAGGTTATCCAAGCCCAATTTAGGTCAATGGTTTAGCTTGGAATAAAACCAATATGACCAACGATTATGAAATAGAAATGAAAGATTTAATTTGATTTTAAATTTATAATTTATGCGAGATCGTCATCCTCCATTTCTTTAGTTTTACAGTTCTATAAAGGCTTTAGATCCATCCAATAGACATAGCCTAACTGAGGCCATTAGGTGTCAGCTAGGCTATGTCTATTCGTGAGTACAAGCCCAAGATGAAATCAACATGAAATGGCGTTCCGTCGTGGGATAGAACTTAAACCGCTGAAACAACGACTCAATCCCCTGCATTGGGCAGACGCTCCCGATAACGATGTTAGACAAGCTGAGTACATCCGCATCTGCTGAAAGTTCACTGATGTGACGAAGGACAACCCCTCACCTAGCTCAGGCAGAGCGGTCGCCCGCATTGGAAAACCACCCATGAATACGACCCAAGCCCCGATCCGCAACCGAGACCAGCATTCCCACCGCTCTATGAGCGGCAGCTATGGCAAGTTTTTTGCCATGATTGGCACCTCCATGGTGACCATGTTCTTTCTGATGTATTTGCATTCCTATCAGATTCTTGAACATGCTCAGTTCAGCGAGACCAGGCTGTTTATGACACTCATCATGGGAGCCAGCATGATGGTGATTATGCTGGGCTTTATGCTCAACATGTACAAGAGCAAGAAGGCGAATATCGCTATTCTTCTGAGTGCATTATTGCTGTTTGGTTCGGCGCTGTGGCTGGTGCGCAGCCAGGTCACCATCAGCGATGTGGACTGGATGGAAGGCATGATTCCGCACCACTCTATTGCAATTTTAACCAGTGAGCGGGCTCAGATTGAAGATGTGCGCGTTCGCGAGCTGGCCGATGAAATCATCCGCGTTCAGCGCAAAGAAATCAAAGAGATGGAATGGCTAATTGCCGACATCCGCGAGAACAGTGCAGCAGAAACACCTGCTCAGGCCGAGTCTCGTCCCCTGCCTGAGTTTTCCGGCAGCGTCTAATGCCAATCGGGCCATGGCGCGCTAGCTCAAGCTTGCGAACTGTGAAGCTGAGGTTGACTCTCTAGCCAGCTGGAGGGTTTAACCTACTCTTATTGCTAAACGCTTCCGGCTCGCCTCTAACTTGCTAGCGCAACTGCTGCCAATCCTTACTTTCGCTCGCTTGCGAGTCCCCCACCACTGTTTCCACCAGCCTATTTCAGAGTCCAGGAGGAGTCCCATATGTCTGTCGCCACCGATCAAAAAACCGCCCAAGCCGCTGTCGAGGCTGATAATGTTCGTCTCTACCGCATGTCTACGCCCGACCATGAATGTCCCTGGGGGCTCAAGGCCGTTCGGCTGCTGAATGAAAAAGGCATTGAATTCGAAGATCACAAGCTTACCTCTCGGGCCGAAGTGGATGCCTTCAAAGCCAAGCATGATGTTGCAGCAACACCGCAAATCTTTTTTGATGAGAAGCGCATCGGCGGCTATACGGACCTAGCTGACTACTTCGACGTTGAAGCGGAGTCGGCAGAATATTCCTACACGCCCGTGGTGGCGCTGTTTGGCACGGCGGGGCTAGTAGCCTGGGCTGCGACGCTAGGCATTCCAGGCTTTATGGGTGTGGCGCTAGCGATGTTGGCGAACCAGAAGCTGATGGACCTCGACTCCTTTACAGAGAGCTTCGAGAAGTACGATTTGATTACTCAGCGGGTGAAGCCCTACGGCAGGGTCTTCCCGTTTTTAGAATTGCTGTTAGGTTTGGGGTTCTTGTCTGGTGTAGCTCCCGTTGCCACAGGAATCGGCTCGCTCGTTTTGGGCACTAGCGGGGCGGTCTCGGTGTTTAAGGCGGTTTATATCGACAAGCTGGAGTTGAACTGCGCCTGTGTGGGCGGTAATTCGAGTGCGCCGCTGGGCGTTGTCAGCTTCTTGGAGAACGCGATCATGGTGGTGATGGGTGTAGCCCTGCTGTTTGGCGCGGTCACAGACACCGCTAAACTCGAAGCCCCCAAAGAGGTTGAGCCCGAGCGCATTTCGATTCTCGTTGAAGCTCAGTAGCAGATTTGCGATCACAACCTCTAATGAGCATGACGGCCATGGTCTGAGCGCTGCGCGGCAAACCAGTCGTGAACAGCTTGTGTCAGCGGCGCGGACTGCGCGGTGTAGCGAATCTCGCCGCCATCGGGCAATGCGCGATATTGCACGTCAATCTCTGAGCGACCCGCCGACAGCGCCTTCAGCCCCGGCATCTCATGACCGTGAATCGCCGCAGGATCAGAAAAGTCTCCGGCTTGAAACTTGGCCGCCTCTTCTTGTAAATGCATTTGAATCAGGTCGATCTGCGGCTGGTTGGCCGGGTCTTTTGCCGTCACGGTTTGCAGTCCGCCATCGCTCAGCGGCTCGAAGCGATGCAGGGTTTGTTCCAGGTCAAACGGCATCACTGCTGTACCTTTAACGGCCACTTCGGCCTGGCGCTGGGCCGTGTGGTACCCGCGTAGGAGTAAAAGGCTGATGAGGGCGATCGCTCCAACAGTTGCTCCAGCGACAATCTTAATCAATCCACCCCGTCCCGATTTAGCAACTTTCACGGATTGCCTCCAGCAAAATATCTAAGGATTCACAAACCTGAGTTCGCTGCGCCTTGGGGATGGCAGCCAGTACCCGGTCAAACTTCTCGCGTCGAGCCGCCGCAAGCTGTTCCGCTGCTTGCTGCCCTGCGGTTGTCAGCAAAATGTGAACCACCCGCCGATCCGACTCATGGCGGCTGCGAACAATCCAGTCGCGCTTTTCCAAAATCCTGACCAAGCGGCTGACGCTGCTCTTCTCCAGCCCCAGCCGCTGCACGAGATCGCTTTGAGATAAGGGCTTGTCAAGAGACAGCTCCATCAAGGCATGGGCTTCGGTCACGGCAACCGGCTGACCGCAGGGCGTTTGCTCCAGACGATGCAGCCCGAAAGCGCGAATGAGCGCAATTAGCTGGCTTTGCAGTTCAGGTGGAGAGGACTGGCGCAATAATAGTTCAGCCTTGCAACAGTTCTATCTTACAACTGAATCTCACTGGCTGATCAATGCAAAATCTATCCACTACTTTTCAGCAGCTCTCAGCAGAGAGCAAAGTAAATTAAGTCGGTGAGCTATGCCTGAACGTCAATCACACCCATCATCCCTAACTCTTCGTGATCGAGAATATGGCAGTGATACACGCTTTTATTCGCGAAGTCTTTGAAAGAAATGCGAATACGAACAGTTTCACCGCCTTTGACCAGAATCGTATCTTTCCAGGCAGCGTAAGGCTCAGGCTGACCGTTTCGACTGACGACCTGAAATGGAGCCGCATGTAGGTGAAACGGATGATCCATCATGTCAGCATCTACGTTGGCAATTTCCCACTCTTCAACAGAGTTGAGCGGCACCTCAATATCAACTCTGTCTTGATCGTAGGTCTTATCGTTGAGCGTAAAAGCCATGCCCCTCAGAAACGACATTCGCATCCCCAGCTCTATGCGCCGTGTATTTCCGGCTTCCGGCAATTCTTCCACCGGAAAGAGCTGTTCAGGTAGCGAGGTAGGATTAGCTGAGGCATTAGTGTAGGCAAGGGTTGCCAATGGATCGCCCTTATCAGAATTATTAGAAGATTCGGCAGCGGTAGGAGACTTCATTCCGCCCATTGAGTGGCCCACCATATCGCCCCCCATGCCTATTCCGCTCGGGGATGAGCCTTCAGATGAACCGCCCATTTGCATCCCACCCACTGAATCATCTCCCATCATACCCATACCGCCTCGGTTGTAAGGCAGGTTGAGCAAGCGGTAAGACCCCGAAGAGCCATTACCTTGAATTAAAACCTCTGCTCGCTCACCTGGCGTCAGCAGTAGCTCATCAACTTTGACTGGAACTGTTAGGGCACCGCCATCAGTTGCAATCAGGTGCATCGAGTGTTGCTCTAGCTGCAAACGGTAAAACCGTGAAATAGATGCATTAAGCAAGCGCAGTCGGAGCAGACCATTGGGGGAAATTGACAGTGCTGGATTGACCTGTCCTTCTGCGGTCATCAGTGAGCCCTCGCGCCCCATCATCAGCGCCATGCGGTCTGCTGCCGCAATATTGCCCTGCTCATCTAGCTCAAAATCTTTGAGAGCAAGAAATGATTCTAAAGCCGCCTTGATTTCAGGAAGCTCATCCAGGTCTCCTCTAACAATAAAGAAGCCCGAGAGCCCTGCAAAAACCTGATCAGCGACATACCCATGTCGGTGGGGGTGATACCAAAAGGTGCCCGCAGGATGATCTTCAGGAAGCTTGAACTCGTACGTGAAGGTCTCTCCAGGTTGGATATCCAAAAATACGTTGTCGCCCGTCCCCGCATGGGTGATGTTCAAACCGTGGTAGTGGATATTGGTTGGGTCAGGCAGATTGTTCGTGAAGCGAATCCGAACAGTATCTCCAGGCCTAGCTTCCAGTCGCGGACCTGGAACCTGACCGTTATAGACCATTAGCCTGGCCGTCCGATTTCCTAGTTTGATTGATTGATAACTGGCCTCTAGGTCAAGCTCCAGCAGACCGTCAGCACTGGTATAAACCGAAGGTGATGTTGGAGCCGCTGATGAGGTTTGGACTGCTGCCGAAACGTCGGGCGACTGGCTCTGAGTAGATTGGTCGTTGCGACTACATTGGGCCAACAACACACTACTGACACCCACCGTACCCGTCAAAATAAACTGCCTACGTTTCATGGCTAAGACCTGGGCGTTGCTGAGGCGTCAGAAGCAGCATGATTCTGATGATGGCCATGACTCATGGAGCGGTGCATCCAGAGGTGCATTAGTGGACAGGTTAGAATCAGTAGGTAAGGTGCGACTGCTAAAAAGGAATTCCAGGCAAGAACAGCCCAAGTCAGCGCGGTGATCGCCAAGCCTATCCAAAGGGCAATACCGAGGGGCGATCGCCAGCGCAGCCGCAATCGGCTTGAGGGGCGATCGTGGGTGATGGCCAATGTCTCTACGGCTGAATCCGTGGAGGGGCGCATTGAGTCTTTTACAGCGTTCTTCATGGTTTGAAGCCTGCTAATGAATTAGGGTCTGGTTCGTTTTTCCCAGTTGACGCCCATTGAAACAAAGGTGCGTGAAATCGATATGAAATCGTCGGGAATCATCCTGCAACACGCCATTTCACGTCCATTTCATCTTTGGTATTTAGTGTTCTTAACGTAGCGATACTTTCCGTTCCGCTCCCATGTCCCAAGACCCAACTTTGCCAGACTATCCAGCGTTTGAAGCCTCAGCGGCTGATGCGGACCCGCTATCTTCTGCTGGGGTTTCCAATGATTTCCCGTCTGACTTTAGTCCAGATTCTGCGGCGCTGACGCCTGTGGCGATCGCCCCTGCGTCTCAGCCAGAACCCAAACCTGGCTTTCGCCCCTTCCGCAGCCTGCTAGCCCTAGGTGTTTTTGCGCTTCTCTCTGGTGGCATTTGGCTCGTCACTATGTACATGAGCATGGGCGGCATGGACCACAGCTCGATGGGCTCTGGAGAGATGGCCAAGGGGGAAATGGCTGGAATGGACCATGGCAGCATGTCCCACGATGAAATGATGGCTGTGGATGGCGCTTTCAATGCTGTGCCTGTGCAGGTGGAGGAAGTTCGCCCTCAGCTGGTACAGGAAACCGTGCAATATACCGGCGCAGTCTATCCCTATTCCGAAGTGACGGTCTACCCCCGCATTGCCGGACAGCTAGGAGACTACAACATTTATCCCGGCGATCGCGTTCAAAAGGGCCAAGTTCTGGCCCAGCTCGATGCCTCTGAACGGCTCACCCAACTCGCAGAAGCCCAGGCCGAAACCGATGTGATGCGCAC
>CALIGI010000022.1 GCA_938021205.1 uncultured Pseudanabaenaceae cyanobacterium | reverse complement strand
ACCTCTTTCCCTAGCCCTTACTCCTAAAGGAGCAAGGGAACCGAACGCAAAACCGAGGGTTTTCAACTTGTCTCGGTTCCCCGTGACCTTAGGAGAGGGGTTAGGGGAGAGGATGTATTGCCTCTTGTCGAACTCAGGTTGGTTCAGTAACTACGGAGCCTGGGAAAACAACTGCTGCACCCAGTTGAGCTGAGTCGTATCCTTAATAATCAAGAACACACCCAAACCCAACAACAGCATCAATCCAGACTGCATCACCACATCCTGAAACTTCTGAGGCAAAGGCTTACCCCTGACAGCCTCAAACAGCAAGAAAGCAAGCTGACCACCATCCAAAGCAGGTAGAGGCAGGATATTGATGAAAGCCAGGTTAATGCTGATGAACGCGGCGAAAAAGTAGAGATTGCCAGAATCAGCCTTGGCAATATCAGCGCCAAACTCAACAATCTTCACCGGCCCCTTGAGCTGAGGCGCAACGTTAGAAAAATCGGTCACCAACTGTCTAAAGCCATCCACAATTTGACGGCCCAACACCTCAAACTGTCGAGCTGCCTCACGGAAAGGCTCTACAAAACTATTGGGGCGACGAAAAACTGGGGTGCCGTTAGGTGCCAGTTGCACACCAATGCGGCCATTGCCATCCTCACCCAAGCGAGGCTTAACCATCAATTCAACGATCTCGCCACCGCGTTCCACCGTGAACGCCACGGGCTTCTCAGCACTGGCCTGGATAATCTCAATCAGCTCCTTAACTGAGCCCTCTTCAGTTCCAAAGGTTGACCCACCCGCCTTAAGAACCACATCTCCAGATTGAATCCCTGCCGCAGTAGCCGCCGAGCTGCTATCAACCACCTGGGGAATCAGCACACCAGGCTTAAGGTCGTAGCCCTGGGGCAGACCCACAATGGTGGATTGGGCCACCAAAATCACATAGGCAAAGACGAGGTTGGCAATAACGCCTGCGCTAATAACAATCGCCCGGTCCAGAATTGGCCGGTTCTGCAACAGATTAGGATCCGTGGGCTCAATGCCACTCTCGGGATCATCCTCGGGAAAGCCAACATAACCGCCTAGGGGAATGGCTCGCAGCGCATATTCCGTCATCGGTCCCTGGTAGCTCAACAGCGCCGGACCAAAGCCAATGGAGAACTTATTGGCGTAGATCCCCTGGAGCCGAGCGGCAAGGAAATGGCCCAATTCGTGGACGAAGATCAAAAGGGCTAAAACGCCGATGGCTGCCAGAACGGACATAGATGTTGGAACTCGTTCGTTAAGTTATCTACACATTTTAGGCCCTGGGGTGGGAATGCGCAGATATAACCATTGACGCGCTCCCCAAGGCGAAGCTTCGAGAGGGGTGGCTGTTCAAGCAAGCCCATGAGCGATCCCCTAAATAACCGCTTTCCCCCCCATATAAGGTTGCAGCACCTCAGGGATTTTCACAGAGCCATTGGCCTGCTGATAGTTCTCCAACACCGCCGCCATAGTGCGGCCCACGGCCAGACCGGAGCCGTTCAGGGTATGAACAAATTGCGTGCCTTTCTTACCAGGGACTTTGCAGCGGATATTACCCCGACGTGCCTGGAAGTCGTTGCAGTTAGAGCAGCTAGAGATTTCGCGGTAGGTATCAGCGGAGGGTAGCCAAACTTCCAGGTCATAGCACTTGGCGGCACCGAAACCGAGGTCGCCGGTGCAGAGCTCAACCTTGCGGTAGGGCAGTTGCAGGGCTTCGAGAATTTCCTCGGCATTGCGCACCAGCTTTTCATGTTCCTCTTCAGAGGTTTCAGGGCTGACGACCTTGACCAGCTCCACCTTATTAAACTGGTGCAGACGAATTAGGCCTCGCGTATCCCGGCCATAGCTACCGGCTTCACGACGAAAACAGGGTGTGTAGGCGCAGTGGGCGATGGGTAGCTGCTCGACATCAATGATTTCGTCACGGTAGAGGTTGACCAGTGGAACTTCCGCAGTGGGGGTCAGCCAAAGGTCGTCATCTGCACATTTGAAGCCATCTTCAGCAAATTTTGGCAGTTGGCCTGTGGCGGTGAGGGAGTCGGAGTTGACGAGGTATGGGGGGATGACCTCGGTATAGCCTGCGGCGATTTGGCGATCGAGCATGAAGCTGATCAGCGCCCGCTCTAGGGCTGCACCGGCTCCCAGCAGGGTGACGAAGCGACTTTGGGCAATTTTTGTCGAACGCTCAAAGTTAAAAATGCCAAGCTTTTCGCCGATTTCCCAATGGGGTAGAAGTTTTCTGCCAGTGGGCTTGTGGTCGTCGCCCCAGCGGCTAACTTCCACATTGGCTTCTTCGTTTTCGCCTTCTGGAGCGCTATCGCCCGGCAGGTTAGGCAAGCGCAGCAGCAGGTCGTGGATTTGAGCCTTGAGTTCTCTCTCGCGGGGTTCTAGCTCACCGAGCTTCTGCTTAACCTCATTGCCTTCTGTTTTTAAAGCTGCGACTTCTGCCCCCTTAGGGTCACCGCCGCCTTTGATAGTTTGGCCGACGAGCTTGCCAATTTCGTTACTGCGGGCCTGGAGCTGCGATCGCTCTGTCTCCAAATTTCGCTGTTGCCCGTCCAAGTCCAAAATGGGCTGGAGATCATAGCTACCACTGCGCAGGTTGAGCTTGGCCTGGACTGCGGCGGAATCTTTGCGAATTTGTTTGAGGTCAAGCACAGGTCAGATCTCGGTTGGGGCCGAGTTTAAGTAAACTCCAGTAAATCAGCATACCCGCTCTGGCTGCGGCTTGGGGCGATTTTCCCAGTAAAGTTGTTCTGTAATATAAATTCCCCTTCCAGCGGAGCCAGAAGGGGAATTTATCAAGCATCAATTTATTGAGGAAGTTGACTTAGGGACTTCCTAGGAATAAGGCATCCGAAGTCAAACAGTTCTATGAACGGAGCTGCATTCAACCCTTGCCAGTTTGGCCTCGTCTGGCTGCTGTGAGCTAAAGTTCACAGCTCAAAGCTTAAGTCCGTTAAAACGGACTAAACAGCTCTAAGCTATTGGATTTCAGCCCACTTTAGTGGGCTTTTGCTCTTAGCCTGGGGATTTATCCCCAGGTGGTTCGGAGAGCTAGTCCAAGCGCTATTAAACTGAGGTTGGATGTTTTAATTCTGGGAATTCCCTTAGAGAACCTGCTCAATCTCGGCAATTTCAGGAATCATCTGGCGCAGCTTGCGCTCAATACCCATCTTGAGGGTCATTGCAGAGCTAGGGCAAGAGCCGCAAGCGCCTTGGAGGCGGACTTTGACGATGGGGCCGTCGATTTCGACTAGCTCAACGTTGCCACCGTCGGCCATGAGGTAAGGGCGGAGTTCGTCGAGGACGGTTTCGACGTTTTCGTTGGTTAGGGCGAGTGCTTCCATGGTTGTCTAGCTAAAGCTTAGTGGTGTTGTGCGTCTCTTCCATGGTACAGCGGTTTTATGGAAGCATCCTGTAGAGAGACTTGACAATGTAGAGACTTGACAATGTATAGGGATCTATCGCAGCTAACAGTTAAAACGGAGCGACTGCCATGGGTCGCATGAAGCCAGATTTCGGCTCCACCCAATCATCAAAGATCGCCACAACAAAGCCCCTAATGTTCTAAAAAACATTAGGGGCTAAGAACTATCGCACTGGAATCAATCGCTTAACTCGACACCTGCTGCAACAGAGAATTTGAGCGATTCACCCATTCTTGATTGCTTTGATACTCAAACAAATCCCGAGCATAGGTAAACATCTGCTCCGCTTCTTCGTTATTGCCCAAAGCCATAAACGAAAGACCCGCACCGTAATAGGCATTGGCGTAGGAACGGTTGGCTTCAGCCGACTTCTTGAAAGACTCCAACGCATCTAACCAAGTCTGGTTTTGCAACTGAATACTGCCCAGGCTGTAGAAGGCTTCGGCATAGTTACCGTTAAGCGCGATCGCCCGCTCAAAACTCTGCTTCGCTTCCACCGGCTGATTCTGCTCCTGGTAACTCAAACCCAGGTAAAAAGAGGCCTCAGGAGAATCAGCATTAAACTGCACGGCTCGCTGGAACGCACCTAAGGCATCCCTGTTACGGTTGAGCTCCCGCAGGGTGAGACCCCGGTTGTAATGGAGGATGCCCAGGGCAGGGCTGACACGGACTCCTTGATCCAGGTAACTAAGCGCCCGCTCTGGATTGCCACCTTCGAGCAGCACCGCCCCGAGGTTGGCATAGGCTAGGCCGAATTGGGGGTCAACCTGGGTGGCAGTGTAGAAAGAGTTCGCGGCGTCCTGGAGGCGATCGCTCTGACGATAGGCCAGGCCTAAGTTGTAGTGAGCCAAGGTCAGGCTGGGGTTAATGCGGATGGATTGCTGGAAGGATGCGATCGCCTCTGGCAGACGCTGCGCTCTAGCAAAGTCCAAGCCTCGATCTAAGTGTTGATCGGCTGTAATACCAGGATCATTAAGCTGGGCAACAGTTGATCCGGTACTAGGGGTTGGGACTGGAGGCGCTTGTTGAGCCAGGGTTGGACTGCCAATCATTAGGCTTGTGGCGAGGCCCGCCAGAGCCATTTTTGCGACGCTTTCGTTCACCCAATGCTTCCACTTGCTCACCAACATCAGTTCAGCCTCCAATGGTGCAATCATCCTACAGGGACAGATTGATTCTTGGGGATTCTAGCTCAATTTCTCTGCAATGCCAGAAATTGCAATATTGCTTTGGTTTAGGGGCTATTTAATGGGGGTGAGAAGTGAGTTGCATCACAACCATAGCAATCGCTTCAACCGGAGGAAATCCAGCCAAGGAGAACCCTGAAAGTGTCCACGACTCACCGCTACGAACTAGCGCTTTGAAGAAGGCGTGCCCTGGAGCTGACTATTGTTAAACAACTGCTTATCAATATCCCGCAGGGTTGACTGAAGCTGGGTATCGGTTTCCTTACGCTTGGAAATTTTCTCGCAGCTATACATCACAGTCGTGTGGTCCTTCCCACCAAATGCCTGACCAATCTTGGGCAAGCTCAGCTCCGTATGCTGACGCATCATATACATCGCAACCTGCCGAGCCTGGCTAATCTCCCGACGACGGGAGCTACTCAGTAAGTCATCAATACTCACCCCAAAGGTCTCAGCCACCGTTGCCAAGATAATCTCAGGAGACACTTCCACCTGCTCCCGAGGCGGATTGAGCACTGGGGCAATGTTCTCCACGGTCATGGGCATCCCAGAAATAGAGATATAGGCCACGGCACGGGTGAGGGCACCCTCCAGTTCACGAATGTTGGAGGTGTAGTTGGTGGCAATATATTCAATGGCCTCCCGAGGCAGGCGCAGGTTTTCGTACTCCGCCTTCTTTTGCAAAATCGCCATACGAGTTTCCAAGTCCGGTGCCTGAATATCGGCAATCAGGCCCATGGAAAAGCGGGAGCAGAGGCGCTCCTGAAGACGAGGAATCTGGTTAGGCGGACGATCCGAAGCCAGGACAACCTGTTTGCCAGATTCGTGCAGCGTATTAAAGGTATAGAAAAACTCCTCTTGAGTGTATTCCTTACCTTCGATGAATTGAATGTCATCTACAAGCAACACGTCCGCAGCGCGATAATGCTCCCGGAAGGACTGCATCCCATCACGACGAATGGCAGTGATCAGGTCGTTGGTGAACTGCTCAGTGGAAACGTAGAAAATGCGAGAGTTGGGATCAATCTGCAAGCGATATTGACCGATCGCCTGCATCAAGTGGGTTTTGCCCAACCCCACACCCCCACAAATGAACAGGGGATTAAATTCACGCCCCGGAGACTCTGCCACAGCCAGCGCGGCCGCATGGGCCATGCGGCTATTGGCACCCACCACAAAGCGCGAGAAATCGTAGCGATCGTTCAGGGCCGTTCGGCGAGCCCGCTTGGCATCACCCACCATGGGCTCTGATGGCGGCGTGGCAGAGGTCGACTGGCTCAGCGGGGGAGGCGGTGGCATCGTGGCCGGTGCAGCCCAGAGGTCATTGCCGACCTTTTCATCGGCGATATCACTGTCCGCACTGGCAACCGCAAACTTGATCTCCAAACGCTCACCCAGCGTTTCAAAGATTGCGTCAGAAATAGTCGCTAAATAGTACTTCTGTAGCCAATTACGAGCAAAAGGATTAGGAGTAATTACTTGCAAGCAATTACCCTCCAGCTTGTCGGCGCTGGCAGTTTTGATCCAAGTTTCAAAGGTTGGGCGGCTAAGCTGCTCTTGAAGCCGCTCTAATACCGCGTTCCAAATTTCCTGGGGAGAACAAGTCACTTTCATTTCCTGCCGAAGCCGGACTGGGAACGCACAATGTTTAAGACTGCTTTACCCGTATCAAAGGCTGATGCCTCAATTGGGTATATATACGCAGTTCTGCTGAGGGATAAATGAAAGACTTCTGGCCTTCCAGCAATGGCATCAATCAGGATGAAATACCTCATGTTCCGCGTAGATTCCCAGCATATCCCTTCTTAGGGCCTGGGGAAAGTCTAGAAAATCGTGCAGATTTCGATCACACTGTCCCGCAAAATTTATGCTATGAAGCATCGTGTTTTGGGGCTTTGAGTTATTTCCCACCGTGGAAATACTGCAATACGGGCGACTTCAAATTCATCAAATTTGAGTCTGGATTTTCTCCATGTCAGGAAATGAATTTTGCTCCCTATTGGCTCCCATGGGAGCGGCCTAGCCGCATCGCATCTCGAACAAACAGTGCTACGCCTGATTAATCCGCACTTTGTGCTGCATTTTTTACGATTAATGCTCCGGTTGGCGAGGTTTAGGTTGGGAGGAAAATTGATCGCCCAGAAGTTGATCGCCAGATGGTCTCGCACAATTATGAACAAACAACGAGAATTATGATGGTCCGGTAAATGTCATGCCTTCTTGAGTATCTTGACTGAGGCTGCTCAGGCTCAGGAGCCCCCTTAGAAAGGAGGGGCACGGTGGCCCAAGCTGGGCTCATTGGGGGCTTCACTCCTGGAGAAATAGCTCCAACTCCCCCTTGGAAGGGAGAGAATTAAAGGTTAGCCTGGGGGCAAATTTAGCTGGGCCCTCCCACCAATCAATCCCTGGGAGGTCAAGCTTGACCACGGGGATTGGCGTCCTACGCTAATCTGGGGGCAAGCTGTTACCGCTATTTTTTGATTAAGCGATCGCTGCATCTATGGAACGTCGTTCATCTGACCCTGCTGATTCTGATAATCTTCCACCGCACTCTTCCCAGGGAAGCGGTTCAAAACGGCTGTGGCTGGCAGGGAGCTTGGTCCTCCTGGGAGCCGGTGCAGCTCTAGCAGGAACGCGATCGCTCAATCAAAATGCCCAGCCGGGCTGGCTGTCTCGAAACTTGTGGGGGCGCGCTCAGCCTGAGACCGGCCAGGAGCAGGCTCAGAGCAGCCAGAAACAGGCCACTGGATGGGGCAGTGGCATTCCAGCTCTAGGGAAAGATGACAAGGGAGCAGAGCCTGCGCCAGGGACAGGGACAGGTTCTCCTATCCTCAATGCCGTAGACGGTTCCACCGAAGGAAACTTCATCGTTAGCGCGGTCCAACGGGTTGGCCCGGCGGTAGTACGAATTGATGCCTCCCGCACGGTCAGGAGCGGTGTCCCCGATATTTTGGAAGACCCCTTCTTTCGGGATTTCTTTGGTCGCCAGGGCCTGGAGACTCCCAGTTCAGAGCGAGTCCAAGAGGGCTCCGGCTCTGGCTTTATCATTCGTGAAGATGGCTTGATCCTCACCAATGCCCATGTGGTTGAAGGGGCTGATGAAGTCGCGGTGAAGCTGAAGGATGGCCGCAGTTTTTCGGGGGAGGTCTTGGGCCAAGATCCAGTGACCGATGTGGCGGTGATCAAGATTGATGCGGATACCTTGCCAGTTGTCCCCATTGGGGATTCGGACCAGTTGCTGCCGGGGGAATGGGCGATCGCCATTGGTAACCCCCTGGGCCTAGACAACACTGTCACCGTGGGTATTATCAGCGCTACGGGCCGTAGCAGCCTGGAAGTGGGGGTACCGGATAAGCGAGTGGGCTTTATCCAGACCGATGCCGCAATTAACCCCGGCAACTCCGGTGGGCCGCTGCTCAATGGTCGCGGTGAAGTCGTGGGCATGAATACGGCCATTATTGGCGATGCCCAGGGATTGGGCTTCTCGATCCCCATTAACCAAGCCCAGCGCTTGGCCAATCAACTGATTAGCAAAGGCCGAGTCCAGCATCCTTTTCTTGGGATTCAGATGCTGACCCTGACGCCCGAAGTTGCGAACCAATTCCGAGAGACACCCAATACGGGCTTTGACTTAAATATTGAGCAGGGTGTTCTGATTGCGGGGGTCTTGGAAAATTCTCCAGCGGAATCAGCGGGCCTCAAAGCAGGGGATGTGATTCAAAAGGTGGGTAATCAGCCCATTAGCACAGCTCAAGATGTCCAGGATCGGGTGGCAGAAAGTGAAGTGGGTGAGGCATTGGCGATTGAAGTGAATCGTTCGGGGAAAACCTTGAGTGTTTTGGTTGAACCTGAGGAATTTTCGCCCCAGTCTCGCCGCAGCTAGTCATCCCAATGCTCTGGAATGGTGAGCCATCGGGTTGGGCTGAAATCAGGCTTCTGGCTGGGTATCATGACTCGGAGAAGCGCTGTCATTCAGTCGAACCCCCGCTAAACTTTGACTATGCTTAGTTCTGATTCCATTCTCCAGCAGGGCAATCCGCTGTTGCGCCGACAGGCCAGCTTAGTTGCTATACCATCTACTGGTTCTGACTCTGACTTGGGTGCGATCGCCCAAGCTGGACCTCCCAGAGATTTTCAGCAATTGATTGATCAACTCCTCGCGCTAACCCTCCAGTCCAATGGCGTTGGTATCGCGGCCCCCCAGGTGGGCATTGGCCAGCGGCTGATGATTGTGGCTTCTCGCCCCAATGCCCGTTATCCCGATGCGCCAGAGATGGAACCCATGGCAATGATTAATCCAAAGCTGTTGGATCGCTCTGACAAGCTGGTCTCGGGTTGGGAGGGCTGCTTAAGTGTGCCGGGACAGCGTGGCTGGGTGCCTCGCTCCGATGAAGTGCAGGTGGAATATTTGGATCGTTGGGGCGATCGCCACTGCACCTATCTCCAAGGTTTCATTGCCCGGATTTTTCAGCACGAATTGGACCATTTAGATGGCATCCTATTTCCGGACCGGGTGGAGAAGGCTGAAGACTTGGTTTCAGAAGTTGAGTTTTTAGAGCGTCTATCCCGCAAGGATTAGCCATTAGGCTGGGATTGATCGAGCCTTAGATCCAAGAAACGAGCCCACACAGACCTATAAGGAACGCTGAGCATTGAACGAGCATCTGATTGTCTTCACCCGCTATCCAGAGCCGGGACGGACGAAGACGCGCCTTATGCCCGCGTTGGGAGCTGCGGGGGCGGCTCTGGTGCAGCGGCAAATGACGGAACATTGCTTGGGGACGGTGCAGGCGCTTCAGCGACGACGGTCTGTGCAGGTCTGGGTTTGCTATGCCGGGGCGGAGGAAGCGGCGTTTCGCGCCTGGTTGGGGGAGGATTGGGATTATTTGCCCCAGGCGGATGGGGATTTGGGCGATCGCATGGTCACGGCTTTTAGCGATGCGTTTGGCCATAAGGCTGAGCGGGTCGTTACGATTGGGATTGACTGCCCGGACATCACTGTAGATCGACTCGCTGAAGCCTTCGATTCACTCAAATATCAAGACCTAGTCCTGGGGCCTGCTAGCGATGGTGGCTACTACTTAATTGGTTTGCAACAGGTCGTGCCTGAGCTGTTTGAGAGGATGGATTGGGGCACTGAACGAGTCCTTGCTGAGAGCCTCACCCGTGCGGCGACTGTCGGGCTGAACGTGTCTCAGTTAGGGGTGCTGACCGATGTCGATCACCCAGAAGATCTGTCCCGCTGGGCTGCCCATCACCAAAACGATCCATCCCCCACAGCACCATTAATTTCCATTGTTATGCCGGTGCATAATGAAGCAACTGCCTTAGCAAATTATTTGCCCGAGCTGATTCAGCAGGTTAAGCATAGTGAAATCATTGTTGTAGATGGCGAGAGTGAAGATGAGAGCGTGACGGTTGCTAAGGCATTAGGGGTGCGGGTGCTGCAAAGTCCAGCAAATCGCGCTCGGCAAATGAATGCTGGAGCTGCGATCGC
>CALIGI010000021.1 GCA_938021205.1 uncultured Pseudanabaenaceae cyanobacterium | reverse complement strand
GACCTCTTTCCCTAGCCCTTACTCCTAAAGGAGCAAGGGAACCGAACACAAAATCGAGGCTTTCAGCTTCGCTTGGTTCCCCGCTCCTTTAGGAGAGGGGCTAGGGGAGAGGATGCATTGCTTCTTGTCGAATTCAGGTTGAGAAGATTCGCTAAAAACTAAAAATAAAGCCAGGTCACCCAGGAATACTTGCGCCCATCCACCACGGGCAGGGACTGGTGGGGAAAGGTAAAAAAGGAAGGAAACACCACGACACCTCCTGCCTGGGGGACAACCTTCAACTCTTGCCGATCAAAGTAGGTTTCGCCGCCTTCGAAGCCCTCGTTGAGGTAGCCGACGATGCTGATATCTCTGGTGGGGATGCCTTGGGCAGCTTCTTGCATGCGGCTGGGCATGAGTAGGTTGTCGATGTGGCGTTTGTAGTATTCGCCGGGGTTGTAGCGCAGGATGGAGCAGTCTTCGGCTTGGGTGAAACGGATGCCGTAGTGCCGGTGGAGCCAGGTCTGGATGATGCCAACTTGGTCGAGGAGGAGCTGGTTGGTTGAGGCGAGTAGCTCGTCACCTTCGAGGCGAAGCTGGCCGCTGTTGCGCACGTCTTGGTCGAGGCGGCCTAGTTCGATGCCTGCTTGCCCTGGATTGCGCAGGTCGGCGATGTCGATGAGCTGCTCGCAGAGGGCGGGGGAGAGGAGCTGGTCAAACCAAAACATGTCTGGGCTGATTTCGCTGACTTGTTCGCTAGGCATGCGTTTCCCCCTTGATGGTTAGCCAAATAAATCTAGCGGGAAATGGCCGTAGACGCCGCAGATGGTGGTGTCGTAGTCGGCTTGGGTTGCAATGAGAACACCCCGCTCGTTGCCGTTGTAGCGATCGCCATACAGGGTCTTGGTCCGGGTATTGAATTTGATGTAGACGGCTTCGTTAGGCGCTTCAACGCTCGCTTCGCCCAGCTCAATGTCTTGGTTGAGGCCTGTGAGGTAGCCGTTGAGGGCGGCGATCGCGCTGCCCACGTTCTCTGCGCAGATGCCAACGGTGATGAAGTCAGCTTGGTCCACCATGGTGCTGAGTGCAGCACGGATCGCATCCGCTTCAGTTTCGGTTGGGTCGGCTTTGCCTCGGCGATATTGGCTGAGATGTTGGTCGGCAGTTTGCGGGGTAAAAGTCGGCATGGGGGCATTGATGCGTAGATTGGCTGGGATGTCACTCATCTTGCCCTTCTACTCTCTCATTTACGCTTCCAATCCTCTATCACTCCCTTCTCTATTCTCTAAATGACCTGGAGCAATGGCGATCGCCCGCCTTGCTGCAACAGGGTCGCGATCTCGTCTGGGAGCAATGGCATGCTGTGATAGTGGCCCTGCATGGCGTGGCAGCCATATTTGCGCAGGATACCCAACTGCTGCTCAGTTTCGACACCTTCGGCAATGACCTTGAGGCGCAGGGTTTGGGAGATGGCGATGATGCTGGAGACCACAGCAGCGTAATGTTCCTCAGGCAGATTTTGGATAAAGAAGCTGTCGATCTTGAGGGTGTCTAGGGGGAACTTGCTCAGGTCCTTGAGAGAGGAGTAGCCCATGCCAAAGTCATCAATGGCAATCTTGACGCCCAGCTCCTGAAGTCCTGCCAGGATAAGGCAGACCTTGCTTTGATCGCCCATGAGGCTGCTTTCAGTCAGCTCTAGGGTGAGTAAGGCTGGATCTAGGCCAGTATCGTCCAAGATATCGCCCACGGTGGCAATCAGATTAGGCCGGTTGAACTGAAGGTAGGACAGGTTGACGGAGACAGACATGGGCACGATGCTCAGGCTCTGAAATTTCACCGCTTGGGTGCAGGCCGTGCGGATGGTCCAGTCGGTCATCGTTTCGACCAAGCAGCGGTCCTGGGCTAGGGGCAAGAACTTATGGGGTAATAGGACGCCTCGACGGGGGTGCTTCCAGCGTAGGAAGGATTCCACCGCGATGATGCGATTGGTAATCAGGTTCACCTGGGGCTGATAAAGCAGGTAGAATTCGTCGTTTTTGGCGGCGCGATGGAGTTCTTCGGTGAGCTGTTTGAGGTCGCAATTGGCGGCTTCAATTTCTGGTGTGTAGAGCTGGTAATCGGTGACCCCGTTTTCTTGGCCCCATCGCAACGCGGTTTCTCCGTAGGCGACGAGCTGTTCGGCTCGATTGCTGTGATGGGGGTGCAGCGCCACGCCCCAATGAAGGCCAATCTCAATTTCCCGACCATTGATCCAATAGGGAGCTGAGAGCTGCTGGGTGAAGGATTCAATGAGCGCATCTAGCTCATCACTGTGCTCTAGAGCCGGTCGTAGGATAGCAAATTGGGCTCCGCTCAGGCGTGCTGAGAATGGCTGGTCACTGGTCGGTTTAATGGTCGACTTAATGGCCGGTTCACTAGAACAATGGCGGAGCCGAGATGCCACTTCCTGGAGTAGGAGATCTGCAGCAGCATAGCCATGGACTTGGTAAATTTCGGTCATGTCTGTAATTTCCAGACAGACAACTGCAATGAAGTCATCGCTGCTGCACTTGCTTCGCAGGCCCAGGTATTGCTGCAAATGCCGATGCAGTCCAATACGGTTGGGAAGACTCGTGAGGAGGTCAATGTAGGCGGAGCGGCTGAGGGATTCGGCGGCCTGGCGCAGCTGGTCCAAGTAGGGCTGCATTTGGCGGGTTTTCTTGGCGAGGCGGGTTTGAACCGCATCGATTAGGTCTTGGGCATCGAAGGGCTTGGGCACATAGTCATCAGCCCCTAGGGTCATGCCTCGTCGTAGATCGCTCAGGTCCGATTTGGAGGTGAGGAAAATGAAGGGAATATCTGAGGTTTCTTGGGTGTGGCGCAGGCTGTTGAGCACGCCATAGCCATCCTGCTCTGGCATAAGGATGTCGCAGAGGATCAGATCAGGAAGCTGGGATTGGGCTAGCTCGACTCCCCTTGCTCCATCAGTGGCTGCAAGGACGTGAAAGTTCTCATTTTCCAGGATTTTGACAATACTTTTGCGGAGATTCGGATCATCCTCGATGACTAGGATTGTTTTCACGGCAGCGAGCTTGACCTTTTGGCGGATGAGCGGCGGAGGCAAAAAGCGCTTTCGCAAGAAGTCTCCGGATCCCTGGTGGGAGAAACCTAGCCTTAGAATTCCCGGTCTAACCAAGAAATTCTCAGGTTTAAACGGCCAAACCGCCCTAGCAATGAATATTGGGACGGCTTGTTCACCTAAAGATGGGGCCTAGCCAGGGTGGCTGGAGCCATAATGTTTTATGAAGCGCTGCTTTCTAAGCTTCTAGCTCGGGGAGGTCGAAGAGTTCGCGATTCCCTTCTAGGACTTCGGCTAGGAGGGCACCATCTTCAGGACCCATGAGTTGGGGGGCCAAGGTTTTAAGGGTGCTGTAGGTGAGGTAGCAAGTCTTGTGAACACCAAAGGCACGCATGATGGTTTGGAACCAAAGCATCATGCGATCGCGCAAAGTCTCCACATCATCCAGCAGCATCGCCACACCAGAACTACGCAGCACCCAGATAGTATCTCGCTGCCATTTCCGGACAGCTTCTTTTTGCCCCGCCGGAAATAGCTCGGGATGCTCAGCCTTGAGCTGGTTATAGGCCGTTTGAATTAAAGGCCGCTCTTGCTTACGCAGGTTTTGATAAGCTCGCAAGCGGCTAGGAAAATCTTTGGCGTAGTCTTCCAAAAACTGAAGTTCGGCGTCGGTGGCGTAGCGGCCCTCCGCGTCACGCACTAGGGCTTGGATTTGACTCAGCATGGACAATGTCGCTTGAATTGCTTGAAGTATAGCCTGGCGAGAGAATAAAGGCTCCCCGGAAGTCCAAGCCTCGCCAGGCCTAGTTTCAACCTGCCCAAAAGCGCCCTCAAGAATGGAGCTGGTAGACAAGCTGTAACGTTCCCTGAACTTGAATGGGGCTTACCCCTGGAGCCGTCACACAAAGAATAATGAAAAGTTGTTGGCTGGAGGACTAAGCAATAGCAGCTTGGGGTTCATCCCCATCCCGATTCGATGGCACTCGATTACCATCAATCCCAGTCAGCGTATCTAAATTTTGCTGAACCTGGGGCTTAATCCGATCCAGCTCGCCCCGCAGCATGTTCTTACTCAGCGTGGGCTGTCCCTGGCCCTGCCAGCCCCGGCCCGTAATCACCCACTGCTTCATCAAGCTGCATTGGGCTTTATTGATCTTCGTCGTCAGTACATGGGCACAACGACGAGGCTCTTCTAGGGCAAAGAACAGCACTCGATATTCGCCCTGCTCTGCCAATAGCTCTGCAAAGCTCTGGCCATGCTTAGATTTCAAATCCAAAAAGCAAGTCAACCAGCGAGCTTCTTGCTCCTCGTGATAGAAGCGATTGTGCAACGCGGTCAGCCACATCAACATGGGATGGGGGGCCATGGTGCAGAGGAAGTTTCGATAAACCTGGGTATAGAGACGGCTTACCTTAAGCTGCTGAATCTCTGCCTTGGGCAGCATCACCCACAGCGTCGGCTTGGGGCCTTGGCTAGTTTTCAGCTTTTGAGGAAACACAATGCGGGCTGTGGGCTTGTTCTTGGGCCAAGCCTGGAGCATGCAAATTTCATCAATGCTGGGGGGATTTTTCTTATTGTCTTCAGGGTTAGACTTAACAACTGGCAACCGTGCCAGAGTCGCCTGAATCCGATGGCCGATCTGGCGACCTACGCCAAACCGCTGCTCCAAAGGCTTGAGCCCTTCCAGTATTTCCGACATATTGGCCGGTCGATTCTCGGGCTTCTTCTCTAAACAGCTATAAATTAGTGCGCTGAGGCTCTGGGGAAGTTTCAGATGGGACGCCACCTCGCTGAACTGGCGCGGCGGCATGGCGTGATGGGCCTTATACCAGCCACCGAAGGTATGGTTCTCGGTATAGACCGGCAGCTTGCCAGTCAGGCTCTGGAACATCACGATGCCCAAGCTGTAGATATCGGAGCGCAGGGTGAGTTCCTGTCCTTCCATTTGCTCCGGCGAAGAATAGGCCAAGGTGCCCATGAAGCCCTGGGTCTGGCTGGCATCTTCTTGGATCAGTTTAGCGATCCCAAAGTCGAGGACTTTGGTCAGTTCCCCCATGGTTTCGTCGGGGGTGACGAGAATATTGCTGGGCTTGATGTCTCGGTGAATAATGGGGCAGCGCTTGCCGTTGAGCACAATGCCTTCATGGGCTGCTTTGAGGCCGAGGCAAGTCTGGCGGGTGATGCCCAGGAAGCGGGGTAAAGCCAGGGGCTCGTCACTCAGTAAGCTGCTAAGGCTCTCTCCCTGAAGATACTCCATCACGTAGAAGGGAATATCCTGCTCATCAACACCGAAGTCGCTAACGCGGACGATGTGGATACTTTCTTGACCAAGGTGAGCACAGGTTTGGGCTTCGGTGAAGAAGCGCTCACGCATTTTGTCGCCCAGCAAGGCTTGGGAGAGGAACTTGACGGCAACGGCTCCCCCCAGCTTGGCATGGCGAGCGAGGTAGACTCGGCCCATAGCACCCTTACCTACAAGCTCTATCAGCTCATAGCGATTATCAAGGATGCGTCCGATATTTGGATCTGCCGGTGCCATAGCAAGACTCGTGCAATGCGTATCTAAAGTGGAGATGCCAGAAGCGACGATAGGGATGGACCAACACAGAGCCAAGCCCTCTAGCCTGAAGCAGTATTGTCCTGGACCTAACCAACCAAAACTCTCTTTAATTTGTACCAGGAGTTAATCAGGTTACTCCTGGCCAATCAGAAAATCTCTAGATCTTGCCCAAGCAGGCTGTTTGGGTCTGGATTAACCTCAGGGGCTCCCCAACCGAAAACATCCTACTGTGCAATCACAGGTCAAACACCGTTACCTCGATGCGTTTTTATAGTTCCCGTTTCTAAGGCCACTTGAGTCAAAGCCTATTGAAAGCCTGAAGGAGTAACCTAGACTCGTTCAAAGCCTGCTTCTGCGATGGTGCCGAGGCGATGCCCGGTCATCATGGCACTGGAAAATTGATATGAATTCGTATCTAGACGGACCAAACTATCGAAGGTGCTGCGACTTTGTGAATCATGCAAAGCCCAGGAGCGCTGGGTAATGGTTTTCTCACCGATGATACCTTCACCTTCCATTTTGCCAATTTCGCTATGTTCTAGCAGAAACGTATAGCGTTGACCAGGATCGGTCAAACGCCCTCGATAGCGAAGGATCAGGTCGGGCCGATCGCCCCCGTTAAAGATCCACTTGGTCACCATGGCAAACCAAGAATCTTCACTCCAGGAAATCATGGTTTTTCCTTGAAATGACAGGGTGGACCCATCCGGATTAATCCAACTCCCCTGGGAGGTCCAAATACCAGTTTCTAATAAAAACGAGTGTGTCACTCGAACCATCCTCAGCGCCCTGTATGCCCATGCTAGCACGCAAATTTTATACGAAAACCAGCCCCAAAAAATAGACCTACTCACCTAGAATGACAGCGCCTTGGGCTCCGGTTACAGCGGGCATGTTCCCTGGCAGGCCTAGGTTGTGCCAATGGGCTAAGACGGCAAAGGCGATCGCTTCCTTATAGTCTGCATTCAAACCCACTTCATCGGTGGATTGCAGGGCCACAACCGGTAGATGGTGGGCTAGGCGCTCGATCAGATAGCCATTGCGCAAGCCCCCCCCACAGAGCAGGAGGCGATCGGGCAACTGAGGCAAGCTGTTTCGATAACTCTGGACAATAGATAGAGCCGTCAGCTCCGTGAGGCTGGCGAGGAGATCTGCATCTGCTAGCCCCCTAGCTGTGGCTTCGGTTAAGCATTCTTCCAGATAAGTCCAGCCAAATAGTTCTCGCCCCGTGGATTTGGGCGGCGACTGGGCGAAGTAGGGATGGTTCAGCCAGTCTGTCACCAGGTCTGTATCTGGCTTGCCTTGGGCAGCCCAGGCTCCATCAGCATCGTAGCTGAGCTTGCCCTCGGAAAGGCGTTGCACGGCGAGGTCTAGGAGGCTGTTACCTGGGCCGGTGTCCCAGCCAAGGACTTGCTGCTGCCAGTCGGGTTGGGAAGTGGGGGGCAGGTAGGTGACATTGCCAATGCCGCCGATGTTTTGGACGCAGCGGTGCTCGGTGGGATGGCCTAGGAGGTAGGCATCCACAGGGGGAACGAGGGGGGCACCTTGGCCTCCGGCGGCGATATCGGCGACGCGGAAGTTGGAAACGGTGGGGATGCCGGTGAGTTTGGCAATCAATGCGCCCCGGCCTAGCTGGAGGGAATAGCCCATGGCTCCACCCGGGGCGGGGCGGTGGAAGAGGGTTTGTCCGTGGGAACCGATGAGGTCTGCGGGAGAGTGGCCTTGATTGACGGCGATCGCAGCTTCAGCGAAGGCTCTCGCGATCGCATCATCCAGCTCCGCTATGGCTTCCATAGAAATGGCCTCACCACTACAAACCGCCAGGATTTGCTCCCGCAGCGCTTCGGGGAAAGGATGAACTAGGCCCTTAATCAACTCAACGCGCAGGTCGATTTGGCCACCGGAAATTTCGACGAGGGCAGCGTCAATGCCGTCAACGGAGGTGCCGCTCATGAGGCCGATGATGCGGGGCATGGGATTTCTTGGCTCGGCTTGCTTGAGACTGGCGCGGATCATAATCCCAGCGCCATATCCATTAAATCGCGGTTTGGGAATGAGACATCCGAACCGGGCACAAGGCTGTGACGCCCTTACTTTGCCAATTGCTCGATCGCGGTGTTATCCCCAATTACCACCATGACTTGCCCCTTATGCAACCGCTGGTTGGGGTTGGGGTTGATTTGGAAGTGGTTCTTGTCTTCACCTAAGGCCAAAAGGTTGAGGCCAAAGCGGCTGCGCAGATTGAGTTCCGTAATCGTCTGGCCATCAAACTCCGGGGGCACCGTAATCTCGACGACGCTGTGCTCCTCATCCAAAATCAAGCGCTCCAAAATATTGGGGCGAGTTAGGGAGCGGGCCAGGTTGCAGCCCATCTCATGCTCAGGAAAGACAACGCGATCTGCACCGATTTTTTGCAAGAGCTTGCCATGGACATCGTTGGAAGCTTTGGCGACCACATGGGGGACCCCGCCCTCTTTAAGGTTGAGGGTGGTGATGACGCTCTCTTGGATATAGTTGCCGATCGCTACAATCACCGTGTCAAATTCAAAGACGCCAGCTTCTTCCAAAGCCATGGGTTCCGTGGAGTCGAGCTGTATGGCATGGGCAGTGTACTCTTCGGCGATCGCCTGGGCAACGAGCTTTTCACTAGTATCAATGCCGAGAACATCATGGCCCAGCTGGTGGAGCGTAGTGCAAACGGCGCGGCCAAAGCGACCTAAACCAATCACAGCGTACTGATGGTTGTCAGCTTTGATGTTGCGAAACGGATTCATTGCAGAGAAATTCACAGCGGACCACCTTCACTAAATCAATGGACAGGGGACAAAACCTGTGCGGGGCAAGGGAACTAGCCCACCAAGAGGTCATCTTCGGGATAGCGAATCGAACTGGGTTTAGATTCACTAATCAAGGCTGAGATCAAGAGCAAAATACCCACTCGCCCGGCATACATCGTGAGAATCACCAGTAGCTTACTCGGCAGAGACAAAATCCCTGTAATGCCCATGGAGATTCCCACGGTGGCATAGGCTGAAACCGCCTCGAAGAATAGCGCAATGAAGGGAATATTCGGCTCTGCCCAGGACAGGAGCGCGGTGCAAAGGATAACGCTCATCATGGAACCGAAGACCACAGCCACGGCCTTGAGAATGAGTTCCGTGGGCAGACGACGGTTATAGCAAATGACCTCTTCTTTACCCCGCAGCACGGCCCTTGTGCAGTCCACTAAAACCCGCATGGTTGTCGTTTTGACACCGCCCCCGGTTCCGCCAGGGCTGGCACCCACAAACATAAAGGCAATGGTCAGAAATAGACCTGCCGTGGTCATATCACCAATGTTGAGGCTATTGAAACCCGCCGTACGGGTTGTGACCGACTGGAACCAGGCCAGCATCAGTTTTGGGAAAAAGGCGACTTCAGCACCGAGGGTGTCGGGGTTGTTGTATTCCGTGATTAGGAAAGCGATCGCCCCACCAATCAACAGCACCAACGTACTGCTCGTCACCACCTTGAACTGCAACGAAACCCAAAACCGTCCTGGCCCCTTCTTAAAGAACTCTCGCAGCGCCAAAAAGCCCTCCATAATCACCTGATAACCAATGCCCCCGGCAATAATCATCAAGCTGATGGCAAACATCACCATGGGCGACTGGGCGTAACCGACAAGGCTGTTGGGAAACAGACTAAAGCCTGCATTGTTAAAGGCGCTCACGCTGTGAAAGATGGAGAACCAGACTCCCTTGCCTAGCCCCATCTCCGGCACCCAAGCCAGCATCAGCAAAAAAGCCCCGGTGAGTTCAAAAATCAACGTCAAGGAAATAATCGACTGGATCAGCTGTTTGGCCCCCGCCATCCCCGGCGTATCCATCGTCTGTTGAATTGCAATCTTGTCCTTGAGGCCAAAGCGCCGCCCCAGGAGCAGAATCAAAAACGTGGTCGCGGTCATGTAACCCAAGCCGCCAATCTGAGCCAAAAGCAAAACAATCAGCTGACCAAAGCCGTTGTAATACTGGCTCACATCTACAACAGATAAGCCCGTCACACAGACTGCTGAAGTCGCCGTGAACAGCGCAATCACCCAAGCCAGCAGCAGATTGTATTCCTCAGGAGCGGAGACCGCAGAGAGCGGATTAGCCACAGATAGGGGCAAAACCAACAGCAGCGTTCCCACGGCAATCATCGCTAGAAAACCGAGACAAATACTCCGGGGTACAGTCATTCCCCGACCTCCCAAGCCGCTTGGAAAAAGTCCAATTCACATTGCATGGCGTAGCTGTAGGCTCCCTGGGCTGATTGACGAACAGTATCGTTAGCTTGCCCGTATTGCTCTAGGAGCGCTTCGAGTTGGCTGGCTAAATCTTCGAAAAAGTCTTCGCTGTAAGTTTTGATCCAGTCACTGTAGGCATGCTCTGGCAGACCGTCCTTCGCGAGCTGCTGGCCCAAGTAAGCGTAAAGCCTCATACAGGGAGCCATGGCCGCTGCGGTCACGCCAATGTCTTGGCTCCAGGCCGTCGCCACCAGGAAATCGACATAGCGACGGGTGGTGACACCGGGAGAAATATTATTTAGCTCAACGCCCCAATCTTTGGCATAGCCACCATGGAGTTTGAGTTCTTCGAGCACGCCCCCGGCCAATTCATGGAAAACGACAAAGGCCTCCGAGTCGGGTGCTTTTGCAGCACAGACGCTGTAGGCGCGGGCGAAGGATTCGAGGAAGAAGGCATCTTGGCCGACGTAGTAGGCAAATTTGGCCTTGGGCAAGCTGCCGTTACCGATGCCCTGGACAAAGGCATTGTCGAGGCAGGCTTGGGCTAGAGGATGATTGTCGTCCCAGAGTTGGGTAGCGAAGGTCATGGGTTAGAGAGCTGCATTGTAAGAATCAGCCCCAGCCCTAGCTGATCCAGCCAAACAGAGGTTTCTTCCTTAGCAATGATACGGTCTCAGCTTTGGATTACAGCGGTTGTGAGGAGAGTGAGGTGGGTCGATGATGCGGCGTGCCTTTGTGCCCTCTTGCGCTGGGAATGATTTACGAGGCAACGTATAGGTATAGCTTCAGGCTCCAAGTTATTTCGAGTTTTCCATAGACCGATAAAACCAGGCTCATTTCCGAGTCAATCTCAAAATTTCAGCATCTCCCCACTACCGACTCGGCAGCAAAGGTATTAAGCTGGGGATACAGATTGCAACAATTTGCAATAGTGCTGAGAGCAGCGAGTCCGCTGTTGGCAGCAAGATGACCGCCCTGTCTTCCTCCCCTTCGCCACCCAGACCCTATGCTGCGCCTCGAACACATCAGCAAAATTTATCCCACAGGCGAAGTCCTAAAGGACATCAACTGGGAAGTGAAGCCCGGCGATCGCATCGGCCTCGTCGGCGTGAACGGCGCAGGCAAGTCCACCCAGCTCAACATCGTGGCGGGCAAAATTGAGCCCACCTCCGGCGAAATCATCCGGCCCAACGGCATGAACATTGCCTACTTGAGCCAAGAATTCGACGTGATCTCCACCAATACGGTGCGGGAAGAGCTATTCCGCGCCTTCAGCCAGGCCAACGAGGTTCACGAGAAACTACTGGATGTCCAGCGCCGACTGGAGAACGAGCCAGAGAACCTAGACAAGCTGCTCAAGAAAATGGACCGCTACCAGCGGGAGTTTGAGGGATTGAATGGCTATGACCTGGAAGCAGACATTGAGAAGCTGCTGCCCCAGTTGAACTTCAGCGATGAAGACGGCGATCGCCTGGTCTCCAGCTTCAGCGGCGGCTGGCAGATGCGCCTGGGCTTGGGCAAAATCCTGCTCCAGTCCCCCGACCTGCTCCTATTGGACGAGCCAACCAACCATCTGGACCTGGAAACCATCGAGTGGCTGGAGAAATACCTCCTGAGCCTGACCACGCCCATGGTCATCGTCTCCCACGATAGAGAGTTCCTAGACCGCCTCTGCAACCAAATCGTCGAGACCGAGCGGGGCGTCTCCACCAGCTACCTGGGTAATTATTCCCAGTACCTGGAGCAAAAGGAATTCAACCGCGCCACCCAGCAATCGACCTACGAACGCCAGAAGAAAGAGCTAGACAAGCAGCAGGCCTTCGTCGAGAAATTCCGCGCCAGCGCAACCCGCAGTACCCAGGCCAAGAGTCGCGAGAAGCAACTGGCTAAGATTGATCGCATCGAATTACCCGATGCTAAAGTCCGTAGCCTGCGCTTCCGCTTTCCCCCCGCCCCCCGCAGTGGTCGCGAGGTGATTATTGCCAAGGACCTGGTCCATGAGTACAACGACAATATTTTGTTCCTAGGGGCGAACTTGTTAGTGGAACGGGGCGATCGCATTGCGATCGTCGGCCCCAACGGCGCAGGCAAATCCACCCTGCTGCGCCTGCTCATGGGCATGGAAGAACCCACCGACGGCACCGTCAAACTGGGCGAGCACCAAGTCATCCCCGGTTACTTTGAACAGAACCAGGCTGAAGCCCTAGACCTGAGCAAGACCGTCATGGACACCATCCATGACGAAGTGCCGGACTGGACCAACGAAGAAGTGCGTAGCCTCCTGGGCCAGTTTCTCTTCAGCGGCGAAACAGCCTTTAAGAACGTCGAAGCCCTCAGCGGTGGCGAAAAAGCCCGCTTGGCTCTCGCCAAGATGCTGCTACAACCCATGAATCTGCTGGTCCTGGACGAGCCCACCAACCACCTGGATATTCCTGCCAAGGAAATGCTGGAGGACTCCCTCAGCAACTACGAAGATGGCACGGTGGTGATTGTCTCCCACGATCGCTTCTTCATCTCCCGCGTGGCCAACAAGATTGTGGAAGTTCGGGATGGTCAATTGGTGGTCTATCGCGGTGATTACCACTATTACTTGGATAAGAAGGAAGAGGAGCGGGAGAAGGCGCGGTTGAAGGCGATCGAGGCAGAGAAGGAAGCTAAAGCAGCTGCCAAGCGTGAAAAGCAGAAGGAAAAAGAGAAGGAGCGTAAGGGCAAGAAGGCCAAGGCTGCGAAGTAGATTCAGCTTCAAATCTCTCTCCCTTTGCCTGAGCTTGCCTAAGGCAAAGGGGGAGAAGCTCTCATTTAATTTTTGGTCCTACATTTGAGTCCCTAGAAGGGAGGCTCAATTGCCGTCGTTATCTCTGATAACCCAGAATTCTCCAGCGCCTTTATGCCGGTTCGGTTTCGGATGCTTCACGCCTTCAACAAAAGCTTGCTGTTTTTGACTGAAGGCGTTTGTTAAAGGCTTGATGGAATTTTTGGGATGCGTTCTCTGGGCCTGGTGGGCGGCGATAGGATAGAGCTGTTGCAATTGGGCCTGGCTTTAGCGGGGTGGGGGTGGGATGTTCCGAGTGATTTCGACGATGGGGCATGATGCCCAGTATGAGCATTGGATTGATGGGTTGGAGGCGGCGAAGGCGTTGATGCCGGATTGTCGGGGCTGGACCCAGGAGGTGCGGATTTTGGATGAGGGGGAGTTGGTGTGGAGTTATACGCGATCGCACAAGTACCCCCAGTTCATTGGCCCTGGCACGTACAACCGGCTGGCGCGGCAGTTTTTGCAGGAGGCAGCGGAGGATGAGGCTAGGGCGGCGGCGGGTAGGATGATTGGGGAGCCCCAGGTCACGAAAGCCCCCAACCAGGAGCAGCGCTAGTGGCACACAGTTGAGTCATTGTGAGTTTTAACCAAAGTCGATGGAGTGGTAAGGTCTGAGACTCGCTGCTAAAACCCGTATTTCTCATCAGTGCCTGTGGAAAACCACTCCAGCTCAACCTCACCCCCAGACCAAAATCTTGCTCACCATCTGCACCACCAGCTTGCAACTCTGCACCACCGCCGCCCTCGACCTCAGCCTCACCAGCAACACCCGCCGCTGCTAAACCAACCGCCTAACGCCTCAGAAACCGGGTGTTTAGCGAAAGCCTTTGGGAGAAGTCTTAAAGACTGACGCAAACACCCGGTTTCTAGCCACATGCTCGGTTCTAGCCCCAATGCAAATGCCCTCCCCCGGAAACTCACCAGGAGAGGGCGATCTACCAATTCAGAAACTTGATGTTTGCAATGGACACTAAAACTGCATCAAAAGATTCTGCTAAACACCCGGTTTCTAGTCTCGAAGCTTAAGCAGCCTGCTGGCGCTTACTAATGAACATCCCAGCAACACCCACCAAGCCCAGCATCATCGCAGGCTCAGGCACCTTCGCAGGATCAAAGCCCTCAAAACGGCCGTCACCCACATGGAAAGAGTGATTATCGCTTTCAAAACCACCGCTATTGGCCTCAGAAATCACAATGCGGTCAAACAGCTCAGCCGCACTATCCGCATAGAAGTGAACGTAACCATTGCCCTCATTATTGTGGTAGCTGGAAGTCTGGTCAAAACCACCTTCTGCAATAATACGCGCAGTGTCATAAGCCTCGACTAAGGTGTCACCCTTAAAGAAAGAAAAAGTGTTGCCATCATCCGCAGCCCCCCAGTTGATACCAAAATAGTTCAGGCTTTCCTGCAAGTCGATCACGACATTGCTGCCCTGGAAAGTCGTCAAATAATTGGAGTCATTCTTCTCTCCATTCGCCCCCACAGGAGCCCATTTGTCAGACAATGTCTTGGCTCGGCTACCCGTCAAGGAATAGCTCGCAAAACCATCGCTAGGCGCACCATCATTGAAATCAACAGTAGTTGTGCCCGCAAGATTAGAGAACTCAGAAAAAGCACCTTGATCAGTCTCTCCATTAAGACCTGCAACACCAGAAGTCATCTTAAAAGAGAAGGCCTGAGCAGGATTTACAGAAGCGAGGAGAGTTATAGCACTAAAGGCAACAAGGGAAGCAGAACGCAAATTAAAGAGGTTAGATAGTTGCATGTTTCTAGAGGTTTAAGAGAGGGTTCTGTGTTGTCGATGCGCTGTTCATGCGCCGTTGACAGAAGCATCAATATCTTCCTCTCTCAATCCAAGAACTTGCCTTAAAGTCACCCCCTCTTGATAGAAAATAGGCTTATTTCAACACTGAAATTCATCCTAAAGAAAAGCCTTTCAAGATACAAAATAAAAACCTGTATCTCTGCCGAGCAACACGGGTAAAATCTTACGTACTCTTAACCGATATTACCAATGTAAACTCGAGCTACATGCACTCCTCTGTATTTACTCCTAGTTCCTCAGCTCCGTAAAACTGTTTAATTGCTTACTGGATGCCACCGCCGTTGCCCCATCGGACGCTGCTCTTCATCAGCTTTACGCATGATTTCTATGGGGCTTGCTTTAGGACAGCTCCGGGGATACTAGGTCAGTATCGTTAGTTTCCCTAAGATGCTGTTTCTGCTTTATTTCTTCTTTTTGTTGTTCTTATTCGTTCCCCCAAAGCCATTACCGCCGAAACCGTTCCCCCCAAAGCCTTTACCCGCATTTATGCCTGGCTCTGGCGACATCATCAGCGCATCTGATAGCGACATCGGCGCATCTGCCACGTCATCGCTCATCTCAGCCCCCATGCGCCCCAATCGTTGAATCTCAGCTAGCTCCGGCGGGATCTTGGGCTGGAAATCTGCTTCACTAAAATCCGATCGCATCTTCAGTCCCAGCGACACCTGAATCGAAGCCCAGCTCCCCGCCATCAGCTCATCCACATTATCTGTGGCATAGGCCTGTTCAATCGCTGGTGCCGCATCCACCGCCTTCAGCTCCACCAGCTCCGCAATCAGCAAGCCATTAATTTCTGGGGCATTACGCCGAGCATCGTCGAGCTGGGCCGCCAAGGCGGCAACGCAATCGCTTTGGGCTTCCGGGTTGGCCTCAGCGATCGCTCTCAAGCAACTAATCGTCGTCATCCGCCCCCAGTCCTGCTTCGACGACTTACCCAAATAACTCGCTAAAGCGGGAATCGCCACCGCTCCAATCATCCCGTACACATAGGGAATTTCATCCGTTACCCAATCATCGCCCTCATCTCCCAGCAAGCTCAGGAGAGGCTCCGCTGCTTCTGCGGCCTTAAGTTGCCCCAAAGCTCGCCAGCCATGGACCTGGCCATAAACCTCCACCCATTGGCTCGGCACCTTCTGGCATTCCCGATCCAACGCCAAGCGAATCAGCTCCATGACATGTTCATGTGTCAGCTCCAGCTCACCCACATAATCAGGCCAATACTGAGGGCCAGGCTGTTTCCTTGGCTTAATCACACCATAGGCCAAGACTTTGGAAACCGGGGGCTGATAGTTGAAGCGCATGGATATCGTTTTCTGGCTCGGTTCCCTTTCTCCTTGAGAAGAAGGGGGGGTAGGGGATGAGGTCGGCTTTGGGGCTATTGAAGAACAATCCAAAACGGCCCAAACAAAACCCCAGCCACCTCAACATTAGTTGAGACCGCCGGGGTCGCTGTAAATCGCAGTAATTATTTAGCTGAACACCGGAGCATCATTCACTGACCTTAATTCGATTTCGGATAGTCCACTAGCATCGGCCCCTTGGGCAGAAAGCGAGGCCCTAAGTTCTTCTTCTTGCCCAACTGGCAGAAGCGATCCATGGCCAGGGGCTTCTTCATGGGCTCCAGCTCCAGCAATTCCCAATACACCGCCCAGGTATCTTTGGGGCTAATGCTGATTTCCGGGCGGCGCAGCTTATTACCGGTGTAACGACCCCGACGAGAATGGGTTGATCCCTTATATATGGCCTGCCAGGTAATTTCGGGATTCAGCGGTGGCTCAGCAGGCTCAGAGCCATAGATGAAGACGATTACAGCCTTGTCATCGCGCTTCTGCTGCGCCTCGCCCAGCACTTCAAATTCATTCGTACCAAAGACAATGGAAGGGTCTGCAATCTCCGCATCGAGCTGGGCAACGATGGTCTCGCGACTGGCTAGGAGGTACGCCTCGGGGATGGGAGCCAGGATCGCGAAGTCTAAATTTCTGAGCATTCGAAAAGCCGTAATAGTCGTATCTATTACTAAGCTTCCCAAGGAGAGCGATCGCAGCGCTAGGGTGTAATGCCCCCCGCCTAGGTTCACAATGCACCACCTCGCCAATGCACATCAGCATCAGAAATGAACCAAAACCTTTCAGCCCATGGGGAAGGCATCATTGGCTCCATTCTTCCTGGCTTGAATCCTCAGTCGTGGGCCTGCTCCTGGGTTAGCGATCGACTTGCAGTACTTGCTGCACAGTCAATTTCAGCTCTGGGAACGACGGTGAGTGAATCTCTGCGTCGCCTCGATAGACCTGTTCCTCGTAGAGCCCATCGACCCATTCCAATACTGTGACGGTCTGGGCAATTGGATCAACAATCCAATATTCGGGGATGTGCCGACCGGCATACTCTGTTCGCTTGTAGCGGTAATCGCGACTTTCCTGCTTTGGGCTCACAACCTCCACCACGAGCTGCGGTGGTGGCATGTCATAGGTAATTAAACGTTGTCTTGCGCCTCTGACTGCCGTTGCAGATTCTTCTGATAGAACCGCTAAATCTGGCTGTCTCGCATTCGCTCGCCGTCCGCTCACGGCAATTTGTAGCTTCATGCTGAGGAAGTCGCCGGGGATACCGAGCTGGAAAAAGCAGATATACAGAAAATTAGCAATCCGGTCATTGAGGTCGCCTTCGGTGGGCATTGCAATTAACCGGCCATCCACCAGCTCATAATCTGTATCAGTACCATCGTCATAATCGAGGTACTCCTCCAGGGTCATAGGTTTTGAGGCGATCGCCATTGCAAGTTCCCGCTTTCCTCTGTTCATCCATTATATGACGCTAAAAAACACCGGGTGTTTGACGATTCCAGGAGCTTCACAGACTCCCAGGTCAAACACCCGGTGTTCAAAACGACTCAGTTAGGACAGCACTGACTAGAGCTGCTTCACTTCAGAGACCAAATCCGCCACGGCTTCCTTGGCATTGCCAAAGTACATCGCCGTCTTATCGCGGTAGAATAACTGGTTATCAATGCCTGCATAGCCGGGCTTCATGCTGCGCTTGATCACGATGGTGTTTTTCGCCTTGTCCACTTCCAGGATGGGCATCCCGTAGATGGGGCTGTCGGCATCTTCCTTGGCGTCAGGATTAACCACATCGTTTGCACCGATGACCAAAGCAACATCAGTGCGGTCAAATTCACCGTTGATGTCATCCATGTCATAGAGCTGGGAGTAGGGCACATTGGCCTCGGCCAGCAGCACATTCATGTGACCCGGCATGCGACCAGCAACGGGGTGAATCGCGTACTTCACTTCCACACCACGAGTCGCTAGTTGGTCCGCCAACTCACGCACGCTGTGCTGCGCTTGAGCAACGGCCATGCCATAACCGGGAACCACCACCACAGAGCGGGCATAGCCCAGCATCATCGCGCCAGTCTCGGCATCCACTTGGCGGTAGCTCTTCTCAACGCCGTCGCCTGCAGCACTGCCGCCGCTACCCGTTGCACCGCCGCCAAAGGCAGAGAACAAGACATTGGTCAGGGTGCGGTTCATGCCCTTACACATGATTTCCGTCAGGATCAGGCCCGAAGCACCCACCAAGGCACCCGCCACAATCAGCATGTTGTTCATCACCACGAAACCCGCTGCACTGGCGGCTAAGCCGGACAGGGAGTTGAGCAGCGAAATCACCACGGGCATGTCACCGCCGCCGATGGGCAGCACCAGGAACAGACCGAGGATGAGAGAGATGCCGGTGATCACCAAGAAGGTGCTGCTGGCAGGGCTGATCAACAGCATCACTGAGCCTGCGATAAACAAGGCAAACAGTAAGACATTGATAATTTTCTGCCCCGGCAGGGACATGGGCTTACCGCTGATTAAGCCCTGAAGCTTGGCGAAGGCAACGAAGCTGCCGCTGAAGGTAATGCCGCCAATCAAGCTGCCGAGGATGGCAGTGATGGTTGCTGGGATAGGGACCGAGCCTTCTAACAAGAGGCGATAGAATTCGGAGATCGCCACTAGGGCCGATGCCGCTCCCCCCAAGCCGTTGAGTAGGCCCACCATCTGGGGCATCTCGGTCATGGCAACCTTCTTGGCTGCTACAAAACCGATGGCTGAGCCCAGACTAATGGCCCCGAGAATCATGGGATAGTTGACAACACCCCGATCCAAGAGTGTGACGACCACTGCGATCACCATACCAACCGAGGCCCAGATATTGCCTGAGCGAGCTGTGGCAGGAGAGCCTAGCTTCTTCAACCCTAGGAAAAATAGACCCGTGGCGACGATATAGCTAAGTTGGATTGCGGACGGAAGAAAGGTTTCCATAGGGTTCTTTGAATGAAGCAATCAGGAACAAAAAACGAAGCTGGACTAGACCCTATTTCTTAAACATTTGCAGCATGCGATCGGTGACCATGAATCCGCCGACGACGTTAACCATGGCCAGGGTGATGGCAATCAAGCCCATGATCACGATGAAGTTGTTGTCGTGGGTGAGATTGGGACCGGCCACGACCATGGCTCCAATGACGGCGATGCCGGAAATGGCATTGGCACCTGACATCAGCGGGGTGTGCAGCGTAGGCGGGACCTTGGTGATCACTTCAAAGCCTGCAAAGGATGCCAAAACAAAGACAAATAGTGCTGCGATTAGCGTTTCAGACATGGCTGGAAAGAATTGAAGATCGAGTAGATAACGATGGCCGTTGGGCAGCACCAGGCTGAGCGAAGCCTGGTGCCTCTTGCACGCTGGTCGAGCACAGTTCAGACCAGTGGATTAGCCTAAACAGCCGTGGGTTCCAACATGGACTTCACTCGCCCGTTGAGAATTTCACCGCCGTGGGTGAGGCAAGCCCCCTTGATGATCTCGTCTTCGAAGTTCAAGTTCATTGCCTCATCTTGCACCAGCAACTTCAGCAGGGCCGAGAGATTCTTGGCGTAGAGCTGGCTCGCATGGACCGGCACCGTCGTGGGCAGGTTATCCGGTCCCATGATGGTGATGCCGTTGTGAACGATGGTGCGGCCAGACTCGCTATAGGCGCAGTTGCCGCCTTGGTTCGCCGCCATGTCCACAATCACGGCTCCGGCTTTCATGCCTTCCACCATGGCCTCGGTGACGATGCGAGGCGCTTTCTTGCCGGGTACCTGGGCGGTGGTGATCACCACGTCAGACTGTTGCACATGCTCCGTGAGCACTTTTTGGGTGTGCTCCTGGGCGGCTTGGGACAGTTCCTTGGCATAGCCGCCTTCGGCCCGGGTCTCTTCTTCAAAGGTGATGTCGATGAAGTTGGCTCCCAGACTTTGCACCTGTTCCTTGACCTCAGGACGAATGTCGAAGGACTCCACCACAGCACCGAGGCGGCGGGCAGTCGCGATCGCTTGCAAGCCCGCAACCCCAGCACCCACCACGAGGACTTTAGCCGGGGCAATGGTACCCGCCGCCGTGGTCAACATGGGGAAATACTTGGGCAAGGCCGCAGCGGCCAACAGCACCGCCTTATAACCGCCAATACTGGCCTGGGAAGATAGGGCATCCATGCTCTGGGCACGACTAATGCGAGGCACCAACTCCATACTGAAGCTGGTTACGCCTTTATCTGCCAGGGTTTTAACGAGGTCCAGGTCACCCAGGGGATCGAGAAAACCAATGATGACCGACCCAGACTTAAGGCCATCCAGGCGATTGGACTGCCCCCGCAGGGTCTTAGACGCGGCCACTGTTAGGACGGCATCGGATTCATTCCAAACGCGATCGCCATCGGTAATCTGGGCTCCTGCGGCTTCATAATCCGCATCACTGGCGCTGGCAGGAACTCCGGCTCCTGATTCGATCCAAATTTCTAGCCCTTGTTTAACCAAGCGCTTCACCACATCGGGCACAAGGGCTACCCGTTGCTCACCATCCAGTTCCTTTGGAACGCCCAGCTTTAATGCCATGCCGCTCTTTATTCTCCATCGACGTTCAGCCCTAAGCATGAGATTGCATAGTTGCCTGATCTGAATCCTAGGCTGATCCCCTGGAGAGAGCGGGGTCTGTGATGTTCCTTGAAAAAACTAAAGGAAGAGCAATCTATTCCCCCGAGAATATTAAGCACCTCGATTTTGGGGCTCCAAAGCCTTGTCTAAAGTGACTCTCCAGGGATCCTTTGCCAGCAAACAAGTCGCGGGACAGTTTATTCTCCGGACGCCTAAGCAACATTTCCTTACGATAGAAGGTCATAATGATGGAAACGTGCCTATCGACTGCATGGGTTGGTCACGCGAAACCGCCTAGTTCTAATTAGGGGTTACTGGTGTGAGGATCAGCTTGCAGTCCACTGGTCGCCACTGCGTTCTTAACGATTAGGAATCTCTGCTACCTATGCTGCAAAAGCGTCTATTCAAGTCCGTGCTGTCCGTCGCTGCGATCGCGGGCTGCTTTGCCGTTGGCAATCCCTTGGTCCAAGCCCAAGGTGCGCTGCCTAGCTTCCGCTGGAACAACCGCGAAGGCTTTAACGAACTCAAGCATGTAATTGAGCTGAGCAGTGCACCTCGCCGCTGGGGTCGCTACCGCCTCAAGATTGGTGCCAATGACATGAAGCTGGCTGCATCCCAGTTTGTCATTAACTATCCTGACTATTTCGACGGCAAGTTCAACGAAGACGAAGTGGAAATCCGCGTCTGCAAGACCAAAGGTAGCTTCCTCAGCCGAGCCAAGTGCTCTGCGGTGGAAATGGATGAAGTGGATATCGATACCGAGAACTATCGCATTGCGCTCTACCCCCTGGAGCCGATCCCTGCTGGCACCAACCTGGAGTTAGTCTTCAATGATGTGAAGAACCCTCGCCAGCGCGGTATGTTCCAGTTCAATGCCTTGATCGAGTCCCCTGGCGATGTGACGACCCTGTTGCGTCCCGTCGGTTCTTGGATTTTGGATATTTCCACTGATAACTAGATTGCAGTTGGCATAGCTAGGTTTGATCCAAGAAGCCCCCCTGCTGGATTCAGCAGGGGGGCTTCTTATGGGGATTGGCTTTTGAGGTCTTGCCGGAATCTAGTAGGTCGTAATCAACAGCTCGGTGATCTTGCCTCGGTTCTTGGCCTTGGAATTAATGGAGCGAGCAGCGGTGATTTCTTGCAACTCGAAAACGCTGTCATCGTATAGCTCCCGCACAAACTCACAGTTAGAGTTCGATAGCATCACTTTTACGCCGCGCTTGGCAAGTTTGAGGCAAACATCCCGCAATTGCTCATGCTGCTCTGCACCGAAGGCATCGCGGCTGTAGCTGGTGAAGTTGCTGGTGGCGCTGATGGGGAAGTAGGGCGGGTCCAGGTAGACAAAGTCTCGCTGACCCTTCGCATGGTCGAGAACACTGGTGAAATTTCCTTGCTCAATCTCACAGCGCTGGAGCACTTCCGAGGCAGCTGTGAGCATGTCAATATTGCAAATACCAGGATTCTTGTAGCTACCCATAGGGACGTTAAAGCGGCCCTTACGGTTCTCCCGGTAAAGACCGTTAAAGCAGGTTTTATTTAAGTAGATAAAACGAGCAGCTCGCTCCACGGGGGGCAGTTCATGTTGGGCCCGCAGATCGTAGTAGTAGTCCTTGCTGTGGCGGAGCTGGTGCAGCTCCAGCAGGGCGATGACAGGGCCGAGGCGATCGCGCACGCAGCGATACACGTTAATCAGCTCAGGATTAACGTCGGTGAGCCGGGCCACGGCTGGGGGATTTTCCCCAGATTGCAGACGAAAAAATAGAGCACCTCCCCCAAGGAAAGGCTCATGGTAGCGGCTCCACTCCGGGGGCAAGCAAGGCTGATATTGAGGCAAAAGCTTGGTTTTGCCCCCGGCCCATTTCAGAAATGGACGCGCATCAGTGGATATTGGTCTAGTAGGAGCTGAGACAAACAATGGATCAGAACATTCGATCTATTCCGCTTAAGATTAACCCATTGTCACCCGCTCGACATAGTAATTGCGTTGATTCTCTTGGCTGACAGTATCAAAAGGGACTTGAAAGCCTATGTAAGAGCTGTTTTGCGCTGATTCGAAGGGATGGCAGCTCGATCGGAGAGACTCTTCTGTCGCTGAAGGAATGAGCCTGAGAGGTGATTTGAGAATTCGGCCAAGGGTCAAATTTGCGACTTCGACCAGCAATGAAACGTCGGAATTCCGTTAATTTTGGCAGCACCCTAGATCATCCTGCGACAGCTAAATATCTTGCTCGAATAACCTCTGAGGGCAACAACCATTTCAAATCCCCCTGCAAGGACCTGCCAATGTGATCCAGGCGTTAAAATTAGCAGACCTACCGCTGACCCTGAACCCGGCTCACCATGAAGGAATTTTTTCTCAACGTTTCCCGCTACCCCCGCTACTTCATCACCTTTGTACTGGGGATTTTCTATTCTCTTTATGAGTGGGTTCGTCCAGCACTCAGCAATCGCACAACTGTGGTTGCTTTGATCGGTGTCTTGGTTGCTGGATTTGTGTTCTTGACCTTCACCCTTCAAGCCATGCTGGGCATCACTGAGACGGGCTTGACTCCGCCGCCAGTGGATTATTTCTAGCGCTCTGGATTGCTTAAGGCCCGAGGATTCAGTTAGACCGCCAGGCATCCCCCTAAAGTGGTGTGAGGTCTACTTGGATTTTCCTGGGTCGAGTTGGGATTGAAAACACACAATCTCTGTAAAGCCATTGCGGACAAACTGCTGTGGACTGAATGTCTATTTTTAGGTTGGGGAAATTGTCGCGATCGCGGCTCCCTGCCTTACTCCTCCCCATCTCCTCAGGAGACTAAACCATGTCTAACGAACGTCGTGCATCCCGAGTCTCTTCTTTGATTAAGCGGGAGGTGAGCCAGCTACTGATTTCTGGCATTAAGGACGATCGCGTGGGGGGCGGCATGGTAAGCGTCACGGATGTAGAAGTGGCGGGAGATTTGCAGCATGTGAAAATATTCGTCAGCGTATATGGCGATGAAGACGCTCGCCAAGAAGCGATGGAAGGCTTACAGTCTGCGACGAGCTTTGTGCGGCGAGAGATTGGTAAGCGAGTTCGGCTACGGCGCACACCAACGGTCCTGTTTGTGGAAGATAAAGGCATTGAGCGAGGTAGCGGTATCTTGAGCCTGATCAATAAGCTGGCGATCGAGCGAGAAGAGAAAGGCGGCGATTCCAAGCTCGACTCCAATCCATTGGGAGAGGTTGATCCAGAGAAGGATGAACTGCCCAATGCAGAGGGGTGATAGAGCAGGGGCTCGGGACAAGGCTGAAATGTTCGTCACTAGACTTATTTATCAAGCTCGGGCGTGATAGGGATAGACGGCAATGAGGACAATGGAGCGGGTTACGACCTTTGGGCTTAGGCCTCGAAGCCTGCAAGATGGAGCAAGTGGATGGATGCCTGTATTCGTTGACGGTGAATGCATCTCATGAAGTGAAGCAAGCAGCTCTAAAGATTGGGACGGTCGCGATCAACACATGCATCAGGCTCTGCAATCATCGCCTCCATTTGCTTCAAATACTGCTCCCTTGGCATAAACAACGCCAACAGGATCCCCAAGCCATCATTCACAATCTTCCGTTCCGGCGTCTCCGCTGAGAACGGAATCAGATTAATCACCGCAGACACCACCGCCGCTGCCGCCAACGACTGCACCGCAATCATGCCAATACCTTCAGTGCGTTGCAACAACCGCTCTGGCCCCAGCCCCAGTAGCATCACCGCCGCCAACAGCAGCTCAATCCCAGGCCCCGCAAAATACACCAACGCATTCTTCAGTCGAGGCCATTGCAAATCCCGAGGCCGACAACGCACAAAGCCCTCAATGGGCAACAACCGCAACTCGACCGCCACTGCTCCCAGCTTGAAACGCTTCAGCGGCTCACCCATACCAATCACAATCTGCTCTACGGACCAGCCCAAGCCCGCCGCCATCAGAGCATGACCTGCCTCATGCAGCACCAGCAGAGGACACCAAAACAGAAAAAAGAAGAGGACGCTGAGTTTGACTGGAGTGAAGTCCTGGGACAGTTCTACGAACAGGAAACAGACCATTGCCATGACCAGCAATCGCACAAATAGCTTTTCACCCGGTGTTTGGGGACCGCGCTGGGGCGATGGGTCGTACATCAACAGAACATGTAACTGGGTGTAGTTTAGCAATTCAGACGAAAAGAGGATTGTCTTCCATGCCTAACCTTAAGCTCAGAGATTGGCAAAGATTCTACCCACCCAGTCCAGCAAAATCTAGATTCAAGCTGATATCAATACAGTCAAAACCAGTAATTTAATTTAGTCCTTTACAAAGCCAGTTCTATACGAAGTCCATACGGATTACGAAAAGATCAAGGAGTCTCAAGGCTGTTTCTAAACTATTCCATGCTTTGCTCTTGTTACCCACAACAGGTTTGGCATTCATCGACGAAGCCTAAATTATTCAAAAAGTCATAGGCAATGCGCTAGTGTTACCCTCTCAAACGGCAGGGAATCCTAACGATATCTAGCAAACTACGAAAAGAAGGTTCAAGCCTTCGAGATCCTCTCTAGCAATCAAACTATGGGCTCTTATCCGAAATGGTTTCCATCGAAAGACCAGCTTAGACAGGTTTTTTGGAAATTAGCGATCGCCATTTTACCCGCACCGATTGTATTCAAGCTTTGGTATAAAAACCGAAAAAAACATCAAAGAATTAACATCAAAACAGCGACAGACAGAGAGCTCATTTCATTTTCGGGTGGAACAATTGCGATCTACTGGGCAAATGTCCCTGGAGTGGGTTCTGGCCCTGGAGCTTCACTGTATGTGCTGGACGAAGAAGTAATGCGGCTGGACTGCTTTGGTGGTCACAAGGGGCATATGCATATCAACCCCGAGCAGGGACACCTCATGTATCGCCATGGGGCATATATGACGGCCCGTATCTATTTTCCAGAAGGCAGTCAGGAAGAACATGTTGAGCGGGCAGCCTTTGAAATTCGAAACAATGCATTCGTAGCGCTTCAGATGAATGCCTTACCAATCATTCAAAATCATTATTTAGACAAAAAAGAATTAGCACAGTCCACAGAAAAAATGCATCAAGCAATGATGTATTTAATCAAAGAGAAGACAAAGTAGATAAAGTTTCTATCAAGCAGAGGATCTAGCACTTTTGGATTATTTTAAGCAGAGTTCTTAAAGGACTTCTCTTAAATATTGATAGAGCTATCTAAAATTAATTAATTTTTTCTGGAAATCCAGATCTTACTCATGTATGAGACTAGGTCTTCCCAATTCTTCAAGGTTACAAAGCCGAATTGGATCATGGCTCATATAGTCATTTTAAATATCTCTAGAGAAATTTCACAATGGTTCAATCTGTTATTGCAATAGGCTTAGATGCAGGCGATTCTTTTGTCATCCAACAACTGCTTAAAGATGGGAAGCTCCCTAATCTAGAAAAGCTACGAAACTCAGGCAGCTATGGTGATCTAGAAAATTGTGATATCTATCGCGCTGAAACGCCTTGGACCACAGTTCTTACAGGATGTTCTCCCCAAACGGTCGGTTACTGGGGACCCGCAAAACTAGATACGGAAAGTTACACAGTAAACGCGATCCAAGCCTATGAATATGGAAAGTACCCACCGTTTTACGCACTCGGGAATCCCTCAAAGCATAGGGTTGCGATCTTCGATGTACCTCAAGTCCGCCTATCGGACCAGGTCAATGGCATTCAGGTTTTAGGTTGGGGAGCTCATTCCCAGCAAACACCTAGCTACTCCTATCCCCCTGAACTATTAAACGCTATTAGCAGCAAATATAAAGAACATCCAGCCTTTGGGAATGACCATGCCAACATTTACGACCAGCACCAAGTCAATCAACTCATAAAAGAGCTACAGCAAGGAATTACTCGCCGTACTAAAATTTGTAAGGACCTATTACAGCGAGAGGAATGGGATCTCTTCTTGACCGTGTTTTCTGAAACCCACTCTATTGGGCACAGTCACAGATTAAATGATCAGCATCATGCTTCAAGTCAAAGAAACATACCAGTCAAAAATGACTTAGTTACTATTTATCAAGCCATCGATCAAGGGATTGGTGAAATAATGGATGCAGCACCCAAAAATGCCTCCATCGTTGTGTTCTCAGGCCATGGAATGAGAGCTCACTATAATCCAGATTTAACAAGCAATTTCTTTCTTCCAGAATCGCTATATCGTTGGAATTTTCCAGGCAAAGTGGGATTTACAGATTCAACGCTCCAAGCTGAGATAAAAGAACTCTCAATCAAGCAGAAAAGCCAACGAGGCTATCGTTGTCTCTGGGCTCAAAAGCATGATTCTAATCCTTTAAGACAATGGCTACGTGCTGTAACTCCCACGAAGCTCCATCGTATCTATGCTAGCTTTTTAGACAATTTAGGGATCAGGCTCAGTGAGGATTTTGTTTCTCCTTATACAATGCAAAACAGAAGTATGGGGTTCGACTGGCAACCAGCCAGTTGGTACTCACCAGCTTGGTCTCGAATGAAAGCCTATGCCCTTCCTAGTTTTTCTGAGGGCTGCATTCGCATTAACTTAGCTGGACGTGATCCGAAAGGCATCGTTACCGTCGAGAACTATGAAGCGGTATGCAATGAGGTCATTGCCCATGTTGAGAAATTGCGCGATGCTCGTACAGGTGCCCCCTTGGTAGAGCGCATCGTACGAACTCGTACCCTTGAGACTTTATACGATGCTGATTTGCCCGACGCAGATATTATCATCCTGTGGGATGAGTCTCAGTTTATAGACTGCGTCGAGAATCCAGATATTGGCAGGATTGGCCCGGTTCCCATTCAACATTCTGGGAGTCACACCTCTAATGGTTTCATCATGGTTAAAGGTGAGAGAATTGAGGCTGGTTCATCTTTGCCTAAAGGGCATTCTTTAGACCTAGCACCAACGATTTTAAGCTTGATGGGCTTAGAGCCTTCCACTCAGTTAGAGGGGAAGAACCTTTTACCTGTGAAAGCCTTAGCATCACTGTAGTAACACCTCCAAACAGCGATAGCCCTAAGGGTGAATGCTTCTAGGGCTATGCTCGATCAGCTTTGCTATGACGACTGCTTGAACTGCATCAGGAGAGGGAATCTGACACTGCATATCTTCATCCTCAGCCCAGTTATCACCCTGGCGTTGCATTAGTCCTTCATAGCGTACGCTCCAGCTTCAGGATTTGTCCCGGCTGCAATGCTTTCGCCTTCTCCGTCAGGTCAAGCCAGGGCTGAAGCTGCCCCCGCTGAAACGTCCGGCTCATCACCACATAAATCGAAGTTTGATCACCGCCGATGCCCGCCGACTCCACTCGCTCCCAGGCATCACTTTTTAGCTCATCCGTCACCGTCCAAGCCCCAGTCTGATCATTGCCATTCCACTTAAGTTGCCGCACAAACTTAAACGGCGCAGAATCCTTGCCGGTAATCAGCATCTTCTGCAAGAGCTTCCGCACTTGGTTGGGATAGAAGCGCCCCACCGTCAGCATCACCACCCGCAAAATCATCAGATTCAGCGGCGTCATTTGCTTCTGCTTGGCCCAGCCCAAAGCCCCTTGAATGACAATGCTGTCGTCTTCCAGCTTGAGGTTGTACTCCTCCACCAGGTGACCTACGGCATTTTTGAGCTTGCCACCCTGCTTTAGTTGTAGAGAAAACTGCGTGTCCGATTGCACCAGTTTGCCATCGCGGAAGAGCTTAAACACACCGCCCTTATTCAGCGCCATATACAGCTCCGTCGTACCGCGCCGATCAATCAGCAGCTTAGCCTCAGGTAGCCAGACTCGACCCTGGGGCCGAGGTTTGCAGGGGGGGCGGGCCGCGACAAAGTCCTGCCAGGCCAGCAGGTAGTTCCAAGTGTGATGGCCCACAATGTGGTCATCGGTGTAGCAGGGGCCACAGTCGTTGGCTACACTTTTCAGGAAGCCATCGTTGACTTGCAAGGCTTCAGGTAGCCAGCGCCCCACCAGCTCAAAGCCATGGGGGAAGAAATTGTAGGTGTTGCGGCTGCCATATTCACCGCCGTAGCTACCGTCGGGGTGAACGAATTGCGCAGCTAGTTTTACTGCCTTTGTCAGGGCAACTTTCACGCGGGGGTCAGGCCGAATTTCATAGATCCGAGCGAGACAGGACACCGTTAGGGAATGGTAGCCGGGGTCGCAGCCCTCATATTCCTGGAACCAGCCCTCGGGGTTTTGCCAGGACAGCACTCGGTCAAGGCGAGACTCCCGCGCCTCCACCCACTGCTCTGTCTTGAGCAAGTCGCCCAGCAGCTCTAGGCATAGGACGATCAGCGCCTGGTGGTTCGTGAGTTGGCCGCTCTCGTTGTGGTGGGCTAGCCAGTTTGCTCGCAGCTCAAAGAATTCCAGTGCCGCCTGGTTCTCCAAGCCCAGTAGGCGATAGGCCTCAATGCAAGCCAGTAGAGAGAACGCCGCTGCACCGCCCGCCCGCTCGAAGGGGAAGTAATCATCGCAGGAGCCGTCCTTGTGGGCACTTTGGGCGGCGTAGAGGATACCTGCCTCAACCCAGTTGCGAATGGATTCTTGTTGGTAGTAAGGGTTATCCGGCAGGTCCAGACTGTGGACCAGGGCCAGGGGCCAGACGAATTCTTGGGACATCCCGCTGGGGAAGTCGATGATCTTGTATTGCCAGAAGTTGCGATCGAAGCAGCCAAACGTTGGACTGTGGGGATTGCGATCCAACAGGGTCAGCAGCTTCGGAATTTGTACTAGGGCAGCACGGGCAAAGAGATCGCGACTCATGGGCATCCAATACAACGTTAGGGACATGGCATCATGCCACGTCCCTAACAATCAACCATGTTCAGGTTGGAGCATCAATCCTCAGCTCGTCTCGGCTGAGGTTTAGACCATGCCGCCGCGCAGCATAATCGCCATCTCAGACTTCTTCAGGGAGGCTTCCAAGGCAGTCTCCTCGGTAATACGGCCATCTTCAAACAGCTTGAAGATGGACTGGTTTCGGGTGTTCATGCCGTAGAAAGAACCATCTTTGAGTTGGGCCTCAATTTCGTCAGTCTCATCACGATGGATGAAGTCGCGGATGGTGTCGTTATTAATCAAGACTTCACTGATGACGCAGCGTTTGCCATCGGTGGTGGGCAGCAAAGACTGGGCAATAATCGCAGCCAAGGTCTCTGCCATTTCCTTGCGGACCGAGTCTCGCTCGTCCGGCTCGAACAAGTCGAGGATGCGCTCTAGGGTTTTGACGGCGCTGTTGGTGTGCAGGGTTCCGAAAACGAGGTGGCCGGTTTGGGCGGCTTTCATCGCCGTGGAGAGGGTTTCGCGATCGCGCATCTCACCAATCAGAATCACATCAGGATCTTCACGCAAAGCCGCCTTCAGGGCCCGGTTGAACTCCTTCGTATGAATGCCCACTTCTCGCTGACTTACCACCGCTTTCTTGTCTTCACCGTGAACAAATTCAATCGGGTCTTCGATAGTGACAATATGCTTCGGCATGGTGCTGTTGATTTCATTCACCATAGCCGCCAAGGTCGTGGACTTACCAGAACCAGTAGGACCAGTCACCAGAACCAAGCCCTGGTTCATAAAACAGATATCGCGAAAAATATCGGGGAAACCCAGATTGCCCAACACGGGAGGCGTTAAAGGAATCAAACGCAACACCATGGAGGGGCCTTTGATCGACATAAAGATGTTGACCCGGATGCGAACGAAGTCGTATTGGGCAGCACCGTCATAATCCAGCGTCTCGTTGAACCGAGCGATGTCTTCGTCGGAGAGAATTTCCTTCAACCAGCTCTGGAAGGTCGCTTCATCCGTAGCAGGGTATTCCGTTGAGGCAATCACGCCCTGACTGCGAAAACGGGGGGAACGACCTACGCCAATATGCACGTCGGAATAGTCGCTGTCATGGGCTTGGCGCACAAGCTGGGCCAAGGTGGGATGCCCAGCAGTGAGTTTGGCTTCGACCTGGGGGGCAGCAGCAATAACCATGGAACCAACTCCATTAGAAGAATTGTGGGTAGAGGCATCGCTGGGGCTAGTGCTGCCGTCGCGACCAATCACCGGCAGGGTGAGGGGAGCAGAATCTGAAGCGATGTGGATTTTGACCTGCTGGATGCCGGGCTGCTTGAAGGCTAGATCAACCTTCCACTGACCCTCCTTGCCAACCCGCGAAGCGGCGACTACCGGGTTGTCGGCGATGGAAATGAGCACGCTCTCGCCAGCCCGTTGAGGATCAACCGTTCCGCCGATGGTGCAACGTTCTAGGACACGTAGAGGAGTCTTTGGCGTTTGGGTCAGGGTAATCATGGAGAGCTAAACCGGCGTAGATGGCAGGACAAGAACGTAGGAAGGGGCCAAGACGGAGATGAGAACAACGAAACCTAAACCATGCCTCGGCAGGAGAAACGAATAGGTCAGTATGACAAGTCACCGATCGCTCATGGATAGAATTTAGCGATGATTTAAGAAGAGTCTCAGATTTTTGATACAAGTCTGTGATTTGTTGCAAAAACTGAAATTAGAAATGGGCTTTTCTCTAATTGCGGAATAGTGGCTTCTAGTCTTGAAGGGAAAGCCATTGCCCCAATGGATTTGTCGCTCTGCTTTGTAGGAAGCTCGCCCAAGGTGATGGGGATGTCCTTTTAACTCAACCAGTGCAAGCCAGAAATTTTCTCCCTAGTCACTACAAGCCTCACGATCTGTTGGGTAACCCATAGCCCTCGGGTATTTTGACCATAGGTGTTAGCCGTTCCATCCCAGCTCTTATATGACTTCTCCTAATTTTGCGCGTCCCTCAACTCCCTCCAGTGGACGTCTGGGAATGGCCTTGGCCCTCGGGTTATTGCTCAGTAGCTGTGGCGGTTCTTCCAGTAGCGGCAGCTCTAGCAATGGCAGCTACAGTGGTCCAGGCTTTGAAGTCAAGATGCTTGTGGGCAGCGCGTTACATCATTTTTGTGACCAGGCTGCGGAACAATTGAATGCCACGAGTCCAAAGACTGGGAGTGGCGATCGCTTCACCCTCACCTGTGAAGCCAAGGGCAGCGGCGATGTGGTAACCGATGTGGCAACCCTGGCCCAGCAACTCCAGAGCGGCCAGATTCAGGCCGACGCCCCAGAATTCCCCACCTTGATTTCGGTAGACGGCGAAATCTACCAGGACCAGCTAGTGCAGCGCGTTGAGCAGCTGTTCCCTGGGCAGAACTACATTCCGGCGATTACGGACGCCCCTCTCATCGCCAATAGCCCCATGGTCTTCATGACCACAGAGGAACTCGCCGAGGGCTTGAACCAGACCAAAAAGCCCTTCGAAGCTTTAGTTACAGCAAACACCCACCAGGAGCTCAACGCCGCCAGTCCAGCGTTACCCATCCACTACGTCCACACTGCCCCCACCCGGTCTAACTCTGGCTTGCAAACTCTCACGGCGCAGTTTGCGGCGGTCTCGGGCAAGCGCCCGGAGGAGCTAACCCCAGCAGACATCCAGGCTAATCAGGGCAAGGTCTCGCAGATTCAGAGCAAGATCACGCGCTACGGCACCTCCACTAGCTCCTTGGCAAAATCCATGGTGGAGAATGGCCCCTTCTGGGCTTCCATGGGGTCGGTCTATGAGTCCTCTGTGATCACTGCCAATAGCAATATCCAGCCAGGGGGCACCAAGTACGTCGCGGTGTATCCCAAGGCAACGTTCACTTCGAATATGCGAGGCATTTTGCCCAATGCACCCTGGGTGAGTGACCAGGAGAAGGAAGCGGCGGAGCAGGTGCTGGAGTATCTGAGATCGCCCCAAGTGCAGGCGATCGCCACCAACCTCGGCCTCCGTCCCGGCACCCCTGGCGTAGACCTTGGCCCTAAGTTCAGCGCTGCCTTCGGCGTAGACCCCAGCGCCAGCTACGACTCCTACCGTATCCCCAGCTCCGAAGTGGTGACGGCGATGCTCACGACCTGGGCGCAACAGGCCAAGAAACCCTCCCAGGTTGTCGTCGTCGTCGATAGCTCCGGTTCCATGGATGGCCAGAAAATTGCAGCCGTGCAAAACACGCTCAAAACCTACGTGGAAAGTCTCGGCCCCAAGGATAGAATTGCCCTGATCGACTTTGATGGGGAAGTGCGGAAGCCAGTGATTGTGGAAGGCAATGCTGAGGGACAATCTGCTGGCCTACAGTTCATTGGTAATCTCCAAGCCGACGGCGACACCCGCCTCTACGATGCCACCCTAGCCGCCCGCAACTGGCTCCAGGCCAATCCCAAACCTGAAGCGATTAATGCCGTGCTGGTCCTCACCGATGGCAACGATTCTGGCTCCAGCATCAGCCTGGAGCAACTGGAAGAACAACTCAAGACCAGCGGCTTTGGCAGTGACGATCGCATCGCCCTATTCACCGTGGGCTATGGCGAGGATGGCGATTACAATGCGGGGGCTTTGGAACAGATTGCCCAGCTCAATGGGGGCTACTTTAAGAAAGGCGACCCAGCAACGATTTCTCAACTCATGGCCGATCTCCAGTTGGAATTTTAGGACCGACCCATGGCATTTCAATTCAAAAATCCCTTGCACTATCCCCTAGCCGTTTTAGCGGGAGGCATTGTGCTGGTGCTGGGAGTCCGACTGGTTCGCTTGCCCAGCCTCCTTGCCTTACCCGCAGCCGTTGCCGTCGCCGTCGGCACGGCTGCAATTCGACCAGAACAGTCAAACCCGACCAGCCAGCCCTCCGGCAAATTCCCAGACCTGACCGCCGAACTAGACCAGCTATATTACAAGGCTTCAGACCTCACTGAACAGGCAGAACTCCTACGGGAGGAGGCCCGCGAACGCCTCCAGGAGGTTCAGCAAATGGAACTGTTAGGGGCCGTGCAATATGCCTGCGATCGCACCCAAGAGCTACCCGACAAAATCCAAAGCTTTATTGACCGCATGGGGGACGGCAAGGCCCTACTCTCCGCCGCAGAACTCACTCAGCAAATTGCCGATGCCACCGCCAAACGGGACAACAGCAGCGGCCCCGTGCAGGCCCAATGGCAAACCCTCGTGGATAGCTTGCAACGCAACCTCAGCCTGGCTCAAGAAGGCGAGAGCACCAGCCAAGCCCAGATTGCCAACCTCTCCACACTGATCTCCAATGCCGCCGGAACACTCCAGCAGTTGCAGAATAAACTGCGCACCGCAGACCTGAGCAACACCCATGAGACCAGCGAATTACGCGCCCTCAGCGATGAGTTCAGCAGCTTCCAGGAAAACGTCGACCTTTTGGCGGCTTAGAAGAATCCGATGACATCCTCAACCGCAACCCGCACCGCTCTTTCTCTCACCATTGCCGCTGCCTCCTTCGGCCTGGCCTACTACGCCCCCATGGGCGCAAGCAAGCAAACCATCACCGTCGTCGCAGGTAGTGAACTCCAAGAGCCCCTTATGCTCCTAGAGAAAAGCTTTGAGCGAGACAATCCCAACCTGGCAGTGGAGCTGAAATTCCAAGGCTCCCAGGACATGATCAACCGCTACGTAGACGACAAGAACGACTTCGAACCCACCATCCTCATGCCCGCCAACGGCGAGTTGCTCAACGAACTCTCCAGCCGCTGGCAGGCTCAAAACCAGGATGAAGCTTTTTATGGCAGTCCACAAGCCATCGCTAAGACCCAGCTCGTGGCGATCGCCTGGCCCCAAAGGGGCAAAGTCCTATTCCCCAGCGGCCAATTCAACTGGGAGCGCCTCGGTGAAGCCATTGAAGCCAAAACCTGGGACAAGCTGGGCGGCGATGCCAACTGGGGCAGCTTTGACTTCCTCACCACAGACCCCACCCGCTCCAACTCCGGCCAGCTCACCCTCAGCCTTTGGGCCCAGGCCAAAACGGGCAATAGTAGTATCAACAACAATCTTTTTAACCAGCCCGAAGTCCAAGCCCTCTTCAGCAGCATAAAGCAATCCGTCTATCAACCTCCCCGCTCAACGGACATTCTGCTGCAAGAATTCATCGCTCGTGGTCCCAACGATGCCGATATCGCCACAGTTTACGAAAGCATCGCCCTGCACCGCTGGGAGCAATCGGCCCAGGGCAGCCGCGAGCCCTATCAAATTTATTACCTGACGCCAACCATTGAGACCCAGGCCACTGCGGCGGTGGTCAAGCGCAATGTAGATCGCCGCGAGGCCAAAGCCGCCCAGAAATTCCTCGACTACTTAAGCCAATCAAATCAACAGGAAGTCTTTATTCAGCAAGGCTTTCGTCCGATTGATGCCAGCATAAACTTAGCAACCGTGAAAGATAGTCCCTGGGGAGAGAACATTCCTGGTGCCGCGATCGCCCCCACAAACCAAGCCCAACGCGCCCCCTCCGAAGACAGCATCAGCGAACTCATCCGCACCTGGCAGCGAGCCCAATAACAAGCGCACATTACTCCCAGATATTCCACGTGAATCGACTAAGTCGCTGGGTGGAATTAAATGTTAAATCTGATCGACGGATTCGGCTCCGCTCAGTCAGCTAGATTCCGTGTTGGGAAAGAAGTCTGAAGATTGAGCGAAGCCAGACCTCGTTTGCACATAAATTGTGCGTACCGAACTTAAGCCGTCCTAAAAATTTTGAACAGGATAATTTCTTAGGAAGTGATATGACGCCTCGATATCAGGAGACAAGAATCGATCTTGCTCCAAAAATGAAACAACTTTCCTGTAATCTCGAAACAAAGATTGTGTTGAATTTGACAAGGTCAAATCAGGCGATTTCTTCAAGCGCAAGTCCATCGCTTGAGCAACATGCATCATTTCAATACCGAGAATATAGTAAAGATTGTCCGTTGATTTTCGAACACGGCGAATGACTCGAGGAGCATTGGTACTCAAATCTTCAATATTACCTGCAATCGACATCAAATCCATCGAAACAGGGAGTGCTAACGATTGATTTTCAGTCGCTAGAGAGGCAAATACTTTCTGAATTGCACCGTAGGCATGGACAGTTTTCTCTGTACCGAGAAAACGGCTAAGATGAGTGAAGTGCGGATCGGCAAGTTTAATGGTTCGTTGAGCAGAGGCATTGGACAAATGGCTAAGAACAATAGCTGCTTCTTGGAATGTGATTGTCCAAGGCAGAGGAGAAAAGTTAGCTGTCGGAATTAAAGCCCCCTGCAAGCCTTCCTCATTCACATAGAGAGCCGCTTCTTCTGGCCAATTCGATGGCGATGTTACATCTAAGACAACAGCAGGATTATCATCAGAAGAGTTGAGTTGAATATCCAACTGAGTTGTCAGTTCGTTGAGTGCATTCTCGAGTGCCCCCAGCGTATAGGCACCTGTTCGATAACTTAATGGATCCTGTAGGGCTCTTTCCTTTGAGGGCTGCCACAGGTAACTTCCGTTTAGAATCGTTCGCACATCTTTAGCGGCTGCATTCACATGGGGAAATGGTCGAATAGTGTGGGCATCTCGCAAAAATGGCTCAATATTTCCATCTAATGATTCAAGACTCAATGCAAACAACAGCTTATTGAGAGCAAGCAAATGCTTCAGCTCTTCAATAGCCATCGCTCCAAGTGCAGTTGAATAAGCATTAGAGCTAAGAATAGATAATGCATCCTTCCCAAAGGGTACCAATGGCTCCAGACCGACCTGACTCAAGACCTGACCCGCTGGCACCTTTTGACCTTGGAAATACACATCTCCCTCACCCATCATTGCAAGACCAATATGGGTAATCAGTGTAATATCCGCCTCTCCCACAGACCCTCGCGATGGCAGAACAGGTGTAATTCCATTGTTAAGAAAATCTCGATAGAGTTCTGCCACTCTAGCTTGTGCACCAGTGGATCCAAAGAGAATTGCATTCAGGCGAGTCACCATAATTGCCCGCACAAGTTCTGGTTCCATCTCAGGTCCGACACCAGCACTGTGGGCGTAAATCAAGTTGCGATTAAAAATCCTCGAAACTTCACGAACTTCTTCTGTCAGCCCACCACTTGCATCCACAAAGGATTGATCTTTGTTTAGACCCACTCCCGCAGTCAGGCCATATATTTTATGACCACTTGATGCTGCAAGCAATAAAACATCATGGGCTCGACGAACCCGATCTAATGCTTCATCACTCAATTCAACTCTCGCACCTTTTGCCACTTGAACGACCTCAGCAGTCGTTAGCATGTTCCCGTTAATACTAACGTTACCTAGAACTGTCCTAGCCAATAATTCTTGTTCCAGACTCTGAGAATTGACGACATTCTCCCCATGGCTGCGTAAAGACTCGTCGATTGATTCACTAGCCCTAACTTCTTGCGAAGACATACCCAAAGAAAATGCTGTGAAAGCAGAGAAGACCGAACAGAAAAACATTTTTTTTAACATGATCAAAAATCTCTAAATTTTCTAATGCCTAAGGATACTACGAAGAACTCATCCGTGATTAAAATACCGTTTTTAGCTTGGCAGGCTCCCCCCCTCTCAATCGTTACCACCCAGCAACCCCTTCAAACACCATGGCACGGGCATACTCTTTTTCCACGCCATCGGATAGCAGATGCCCCTGGCCATACGTACATTTCAACGACTTAAGATGATTCAGTTGCTCATCCAACTCAATTCCCTCTGCCACCGTCTCCAAGCCCAAGCTCTGGGCCAAGGCAACAATACTGCGGATAATTTCTTCATTCTCCCGACTGTCTTGCATATGGGAGACAAATGAGCGGTCGATCTTAATCCCATGAATGGGCAAGCGATGGAGATAGCTCAAGGAAGAATAGCCCGTCCCAAAGTCATCCAGACTGAGTCTTACCCCCAAAGCCCGCAAAGCATGCAGGTTTTCCTCCAGAATGGGAGCCTCGTCAATGATCGTCTCTTCCAGAATTTCTAAAGTGAGGCGATGGGGCTGAAGCTCATACCGAATGAGCAAGCCTTGGACAAAAGGCACTAAGTCTGGCTGAGCCAGACTTAGACGGGATAGATTGACATGAATCCCTAAGGGATGATTGTCATCCAAGTCAGGTTGCCATTGGGCTAGGCTTTGACAAGCCTGAAGCATGACCCAACGATCAATATCGACGAGCTGACCAATACTCTCAGCTTCCGGCAAGAACTCCTGGGGCCGCAGCAGCCCCCGCTGAGGATGCTGCCAACGTACCAAGGCTTCAAAAGCATGGAGAGCAGGTTTTGCCCCGCCTTCACTGAGGGAAAAAATCGGTTGATAGTGGAGCCGCAACTCATCATTGGGAATGGCTTGGCGTAGGTCCATTTCTAAGTTGACCCGAGCGATCGCCGACCGCTGCATCTCCTCACCAAATACCACCACAGCATCACCGCCCCGCCGCTTAGCCTGATACATGGCAATATCCGCCTGGGTCAGTAGCTGGCTAAAGTTCAGCCCCCGCACCTCGGCCTTCACCGGGGCAATGCCCAAACTCGCCCCAATTAAAATGCTCTTTCCCTTAATGTAGAACGGCTGGTGCAGACGCTGAAGCATCCGCTGGGCAACAATGGTTGCATCTTCTAGGGAGCGAGGATGGAGCAAAATCGCAAACTCATCTCCCCCCAAGCGTGCGACCAAATCTTGCTGGCGCAAGCAATCCCTTAAACAGCGACCCACCTCAACCAGGAGTACATCCCCCATATCATGGCCCAGGCTGTCATTCACATCCTTAAAACCGTTGAGATCGAGATAGATCAGGGCTAGATCTTCACGGCGTTCCACATCCGCCAAAACCCTGTCACCCACAGCATACATTTTGCGACGATTAGCCAAGCCCGTTAGCATATCCGCATAGGCCAGGCGCTGAATCTCTTGCTCGCGATCGCGTCGACGACATTCGCTCCACCACAGCAACCAGACCATTAGCCCCGCCAAGCCACTAAGCGCAAACATCCTCAAAATGCTGGCATGGATTTGCTGATAGGTACTATTGGCCTGCATCAGCTCTGGCAGCATTACTGAGACGCCCATCGTCCAAGTTTGCTCAGCCGGGGTTCCAGGGAAAACCCTCACCGGTGTCCAAGCTGCAATTTCTCGCCCCGCATCCCGAGTCAACCACTCCCACCAGGGAGCCGAATCAATCGATTTTTGCGGGTCCCACACATACCAACCCACACCTTCCCTGGCCGCCATGACAGCGGTAGTCATCTCCTCGTAGTGAGAAGCACCCTGGAGCCGTTGAAGGGCAAAGATCTCTGCCATATTCTTGCCCCGATAGGCATCGGGAAAATCCTCGCTGCGGTCAAAAACCACATGGGTTGGCGCATAGATCCAGGCATCACCCAACTCCCCCATCCCCAAAGGGGCCACAAAAAGCTCTAGCAACTCCTGCTCGATCTCAGCGAGATCCGTTTCAGGATGTTGCGCCAACCGAGACTCCGCATGAAAAGTTGCAGCACGGGCAGCACTGCGCACCACATCTAACTCAGCCTGCTGATAAATTGCGACGGTATTATTTTCTAGGATGAGACTCTCTTTCACCAAGCTATGCCAGCCCAAGGCCACCAAGCTGATGGGCGCTAAAGCCAGAATGGGCAATCGAGCCTTTTGAAAGTAGCGCTGGAGGGGCCGTTTAAGTTGCAAGGGGCACAGCCTTAGAGTGAGCGACAAATTGCTTCAAAAAAAATGCCAGCCAATGGAAGGAAGCGGCAAAGGCAAAAGAAATGCCTATGACAGCAGAAGAGCGATCGCGACCCTCAAAACTCACAAACCAGAGAAATCCAAGGGTTCATTAACTTGAACCAGCCTAAGTGCAAATGAAGCCATTTTAAAATGCCTTTCCCCCTCACCCCACAAGGATTGGCTTTGTTTCAGCAAAACGTAAATTTCCAAAGAAAAGAGATAGTGGGGCATCCATTGACTGAGCGTCAAAACTCGAGTCTATGAATTTAATTAGGAGGGGTAGGACCCCCCATTCAGTTTAAAACCCCGATCCAGGCATTGGTGTAAAGGAAAAGCTACACACTTGCATTCGCAGCATTGCTAGGCAGTTCTTGCAAAGACTCCGCAGCAGCCTCCAAGGCAACGAGGCGAGAATCCATTTGATGGCTAGCAGGCAATAGCTCCATCACGCGCAAACGCTGGAGGCGGCGACGAATGCGACCCGTTGCCCCCACGAGATACACCTCTCGATTCTTGGCCCTCGCTTCCTTGACCATGGTTTCGATCGCCAGGGAAGCTGTCACGCCCAGCAGAGGAACATCACTCACATCTAGGATCAGCACGTCATAGTCTTTGACAATGGCCATACGACGAGAAATTGCCTTGGCCGCACCAAAGCTCATGGGCCCCCCCAGGCGGAACAGCATGATGCGTCCTTTGGCAGCTCCTAGGAGCTCCCGTTCGCGATCGTTCAATTGCTCATCATCCGCCGGGTCGGTCACCGCCCGGACCTGATCCATCTGCAACTCGGTTAGGCTTTGCAGGGTCAGTATATTGGCGACAAACATGCCCACGCCCACTGCCAAAACAAGATTGACAAAAGCCGTCAGAAACATCACGCCATACATGATCCCCGTAGCTCTCCAGGAAATGCGGTGAGCCCGCAACAAAAACCCCCAATCGATAATATCGATCCCCACCTTAATCAAGATGCCCGCTAGCACCGTGATGGGAATGGAAGCCGTCAAGGGACCAGCCCCCAAGGTAATGATCAGTAGGACAACAGCATGAATCATGCCGGACAGGGGGGTCTTGCCTCCGGCCTGGGAATTGATCACCGTTCGCATGGTTGCCCCTGCCCCGGGCAGTCCCCCCATGGCTCCGGAAATGCAGTTGCCAATGCCCTGACCAATCAGCTCCCGATCCGAATCATGCTGAGTGCGGGTGAGATTGTCAGCCACTAGGGAAGTCAACAAAGAATCGATCGCCCCCAAGGTGCCTAGCATGACGCCATAGCTCAACAGCGGCTGGACATCCTCAATCGCCAGGGTTGGCAATACCGGATGGGGAAGGCCCGATGGAATCGCACCGATCCGGGCAATGGTGTCTGCTCCAGGAATGGCCAGCGAGACCAACGTACAAACAATTAAGGCGATGAGAGGAGCCGGAACGATGCGATTCAGACGTGCCGGAGAGCCAAACACAATCATCAGGGTCAATATGCCCAACCCCAGCGCAGTTAGATTGCTTTGGGGAATGAGCAACGGCAGGGCCTGAAGCGTTCGAAGTACATCGCCCTTGAACTCCACGCCCAAGAGTGGGACTAGCTGAGGCACGATGATCAGCAGACCAATGCCTGACATAAAGCCAGAAATCACCGTGTAGGGAATCAGGGTGATGTATTTCCCCAGCTTGAGCATCCCGCACAGAATCTGAAACAGACCTGCCAAAACGACCACCTCAAAAGTGAGAACAATCGCCTTCTGGGGGTCCTCGGGATGGAGGGCCACCAGTCCAGCCAAAACCGTATTGGCTAAGAACGCCGCCATGGGACCGGTGGGGCCAGAAACCTGGGAAGGGGTGCCGCCGAACAGCGCCGCAAAGAAACCGACAAAAATAGCGCCGTAAAGACCGGCGATAGGTCCTAGCCCTGATGACACACCAAAGGCCAATGCTAGGGGGAGGGCGACCACCGCCGCCGTTAAACCACCAAAAAAGTCTCCCCGCAGATGACGCGAATCGAAGCCTTGGACCAACTGCATAGGGTTCTCCAGAGAAACGATCTAGTTCCAGAACTCTGGTGTATTACCAAAGGGATGTTACCAAATCTGACCATTGCAAAATCAGCGATGAAACCGACTCCGAACAGAGATAAAACGGCAGGGTATGCGCATCGACTCCTTGCCATTCAGGGTTGCAGTGTAACCGATGAATTTCCCCTGGGCTGATCCCTTTAGAATTCGATTTTTTTTCCCAGTATTGGGGGTTTACAGCGTCTTACATCGCCTTGGCTATGACGGCATAGAAGGGATCACCCCCAGGCAGGCCAAACATTTGCAAAATACCACTGGCTCTACCGCTCTTGGACTGCACTTCTGGCTCGCTAAAGCCCGGCGTTTGAGCAAAGTATTGCTTCACCAACTCCACCCGCTCCGCTTCGGAGCCATCCCGCCAAGCCGCGATCGCCTTTTGATAGAACATGCGATTGGAAAAGCTAAAGATTGCGATCCCGCCAGGCTTGAGAATCCGTCGCACCTCGGCAAAGACCAGCTCGGGCTGCTGCAAGTACTGCACCGACACCGTATTCAGCACCGCATCAAAGCTGCTGTCTTCCAGGGGCAGCTTGGGATCTTCATTCAGGTTTTGAACAAAGTAATGGTCCAACCGCTTGTTGCGAGTTAACTCCTCAGCATTCATGCCATGGCCCTTCACATGGTCAAAGGTCATCTCTGACGGCAGGTGGGACACCCAGCTACTCATCATGTCGAGGATGCGGCTATTGGGAGAGAGGCGATCGCCATAGAGCTCTGTCAACTGGGTAATGAAGCCCTCATCCACATGGGTCACAAATCGGGGGGCATCGTAAAACAGCAAATCATCGCTGGGATCAAGCTTGGTGCGCTGGGTGGAATCGAGGAGCATGGTCGGCAGAAAGGGGAGAGATGGAGCATGAGCCTCAATCTAATCAGATCTCTAGCCCTGGGCATTATTACTCGGCAGAGTTCATGGGGTAGGTCAAAGGACTGCATCCAAACCTGGATACTGAACGCAGAATTAAATTTTTCAAGAGCAAAATCAAAGATGTGAATTCTTTGTAACAAACAAGGCCTCGAAACCAGATTTCCCGATTTCTAGGGAGAGAGCTTGTTGTTCTATTTGTTAGGTTCAAATCACTCCCCAGCAATTGAGACAAGATGAAGCGTTTGGCACTGCTCCTGCTCTTCCTATGTGGCATAGGTTGGGCACTTTTTAATTTTCATGGCTTAGAAAGTCGCGGCGAATTCAGCTCGATTGTTTTAGATTTTCGAGAGGATATTAGCGAAAGCCAGTTGGAGCAGGATCTAGCCCGTCTCAGCAACGATTTCAAGCTGAAACCTCGCTACAACAGCGAGTTCTCCCAGGAGGATCACCTTGTTATTGTCGAGGGAGACCAGTCTCTACTCAAGGCCCTCCGGGGCTCTGCCCTGAGCAAGGCCACTGAATACATCGAACCTAACTACAACTACAACGCCTCCTTCGCGCCCAACGACCCGGGCTTCAGTCGCCAGTGGAACCTCAACAGTATCGGCATGAACGAAGCCTGGCAGACCAGTCGTGGCAAGGGCGTCACCGTCGCAGTGATTGATACCGGCGTCAGCCGCGTCTCCGATCTCAAGCAAACCAAGTTAGTTGGGGGCTACGACTTCGTCAACGATCGCCGGGACGCTAGCGATGACCATGGCCACGGCACCCACGTGGCAGGCACCGTCGCCCAATCCACCAATAACAACCATGGCGTCGCAGGCATTGCCTACGAAGCCAAAATCATGCCCCTTAAAGTGTTGGCCGCTAGTGGCGGTGGCACCACCTCTGACATTGCTGAAGCGATTCGCTTTGCAGCGGACCATAATGCCGATGTGATTAATATGAGTTTGGGTGGCGGCGGCTTTAGTGAAGCTATGGACGAAGCGATCGCCTACGCCCACAACAAAGGCGTCACCATCGTTGCCGCCGCCGGTAATGCCGGTCGCAATGCCTCTGAATACCCCGGTCGTTATAACCACGTCATTTCTGTTTCTGCCACTGGTCCCGATGGCCAAAAAGCAGGCTATTCCAACTACGGTGCCGGGGTGGATATTTCGGCACCGGGGGGAGCGATTGTGAGTTCTAGCGATCGCACCACTGGCATTTTACAAAATACGGTGGATGCCAAAACGGGCAAATCCATCTTCGAATATTTCCAGGGCACCAGCATGGCCTCGCCCCACGTGGCAGGCGTGGCAGCATTGATTCGCGCCCAAGGCATCAAGAACCCGGATCAAATTGAACTTATCCTTACCCAGTCCGCAACGCGCGTCGAGACAGATCCCCTGAATCAATTCGGAGCTGGAAGGCTTAATGCCGCTGCTGCCGTATCCCTAGCCGCCACCAAGGACGTCGCCGCTAGCGTTGGGCTCAATAGCAACTTTATTTCTCGACGCTGGTGGTTCAATCCCAGGGCAATGCAGCTACTGCCTAAGCTCCTGATGCTGGGCCTGGCTTGGGTGTTTTCCACATCGGTGCGAGATGGACTGCCGCGCCGTTGGAGCTGGAGCCTATTTACTGGAGTCGTGTTGGGCAGCTGTGGCCTGTTCTTTTTTAAGGGACTGTACTTCGCAGATTGCCCCCAGTGGCCCCTGCGCTTGATCGGTAGCTCCATGGCGGAGTGGGGCACCATTTTCCGAGGCTGTTTTGCTGTGAACCCCATTACGGCTAGCGCCTTGGTGCCGTTCCTTTTCATGGCAGTCATGCTGGGTCATCCCAGGGGTAAGTGGTTTGCAGTAGGTAGTGGCTTAGGAATGACCGGGGCACTGACGGTTTATGGCCTGTTCATGCCCAATTTGGTTTGGTTTGGCTCCAATCCCATTTCGCGGATTTATCTGCTTGTGAATGCGGTGCTTTGTTACGCGCTGGTAAGGCTGGCGACGAGGCCGGAATAGACTGGGTAGGCATAACGGCCCAGACATGGCATCTCAGCAGGCCGGACATGGCGATGCCATTTCCCTACGGTGCATCACGATTTTCTGGCGTCGCTCATCTAAAACCTATGGCAACTCAAACTTTAGAAGGCAAGCTGGAGCGCAAGCCTTTTGGCCCAAATACCTGGGCCTTGATCACCCCAGATGAAACCTATGAGCTGCTGGATCCAGACCCAAAGCTTCAGCAGGAAGGTAAGCAGGCCAAGGTCACTGGCAAAGTGAGGGGCGATGTTATGACGATCGCCATGATTGGCCCCGTCTTTGAGGTCACCAGCTTTGAGATCCTGGATTAAAGCCGACCTAGACCAAGCTTTTTCGAAACCAAGCTTCGGTTCGCTTGCCCATGGCAGCGAGAGAATATTTTGCCTCCGTTTGGGCGCGGCAGGTAGCTCGGTCAATGTAGTCTAAGGGATTTCCTATTTTTCAATCACCCTGAAATCTTGCCATTTATAGCCTGAGTTCGGCAGCCGAAAAATCGACCTCATCCCCTATCGGCTCCCGAACTTAGGCTAGCAATCACGAAATTTCAGGATGGTTTAAAAAGAGGAAGTTCCTAGTTACTCTACTTACGCTTGCGCAGGCTACGAGCAGCTAAGCCACCCACCAAAAATAGACCCG
>CALIGI010000020.1 GCA_938021205.1 uncultured Pseudanabaenaceae cyanobacterium | reverse complement strand
CATCGTCGGTGGTCTAGGGGATGTTGCCATTGCGGTACGGGGTGGCACCGTGCGAGCGCCCTTTGCAGGCGAGGCTTCTCCCCATCGGGAGGGCTGTTTACTGTTTTCTAGTCCAGAGGTTCCGGCTTATTTATTCCGCTATTGCGGCATGGAGAAGATGGTTTTGGGCGATCGCCCCGTGGGAGCCTCCATTGGCCGAGCCCAATCCCTGCAATTTGCCACCCTGCGCAAACAGCCCGATGGGAGTTGGGCGATCGTCGAGCCTTCCAAGGACATTTTGGAAAAATCCCTGGGCTGATGCATGGTTGGGGATTTTTAGCTGAGCTGGGCTTTGGGAAAACCCTGACTTTAAAAATCTGAATATTGGTGTGCCGGCACCCTGCTCTGGAAATGCCCTATGAAACAAGCTTTATAGCCCATAGGCTTCTGGATCCATGGCTGGATAGAGCCTCCATTTCCTTCAACGAAGTGCCCTTATCACGACCAAAAATGTGATCTGATCCAGCTAAGCCGCTATGATGGTTAGTCGAAGCACAACGAATTGTGAATGCACTTAGCATTTTACCTATGTGTTGTGCGAGCTAAGGAATGCCGAAGCCTCGGTTCCTTCCCATGCGTGATTAGCAATATGAACAACTGAGAACCGAACATGATTGCCAGTATTGAAAGACAGCAGCAAGACAACATTACTGCTGAGAATAACGATTATAAAGTTGCTGATATTTCCCTCTCTGAGTGGGGCCGTAAAGAAATTGCGATTGCTGAGGGCGAAATGCCTGCTCTCATTGCTATCCGTAATAAGTACCGCGATGCTAAGCCCTTGGCGGGTGCCAAGATCATTGGCTGCATCCATATGACCATTCAGACCGCTGTGCTGATCGAAACCCTGGAAGCCCTGGGTGCCGAGGTGCGTTGGTCTTCTTGCAACATCTTCTCCACCCAGGACCATGCGGCGGCGGCGATCGCAGCCTCCGGTACTCCTGTCTTTGCTTGGAAAGGCGAGACCGAAGAAGAGTACATGTGGTGCTTGGAGCAAACCTGCCGCGACGGCAAAGGTGAGCTGTGGGACGCCAACATGATTCTCGATGACGGTGGCGACCTCACCGGCTACATCCACGAGACCTACCCCCAGATGCTCAACAGCATCCACGGTGTCACTGAAGAGACCACCACTGGCGTTCACCGCCTGCTGGAGATGTTGGAAGCTGGAACCCTGAAGATTCCTGCAATCAACGTCAACGACTCTGTCACCAAGTCCAAGAACGACAACAAGTACGGCTGCCGCCACAGCCTCAGCGACGCCATCAAGCGTGGCACCGACCACTTGCTTTCCGGCAAGAAAGCTTTGGTCATTGGCTACGGCGACGTGGGCAAGGGCTCCGCTGCTTCCCTGCGCCAGGAAGGCATGATCGTCAAGATCGCTGAAGTTGACCCCATCTGCGCCATGCAGGCCTGCATGGACGGTTTTGAAGTGGTTTCCCCTTACAAAGACGGCAAGAACGACGGCAAGCTTGAGTCGATCAACACTGATCTGTTGGGCAAAACTGACCTACTGGTAACCACCACCGGTAACTTCAACGTCTGCGACTCCAACATGCTCAAGAGCATCAAGAAGGGCGCTGTGGTTTGCAACATCGGCCACTTCGACAACGAAATCGACACCGCTTTCACCCGCAAAGAGTGGCGCTGGGAAGAGGTCAAGCCTCAAGTACACCAGGTCTATCGTGGCGGTGGTGACGACGACTTCTTGATCTTGCTGTCCGAGGGTCGCTTGGTGAACCTGGGCAACGGCACTGGCCACCCCTCCCGCATCATGGATGGCTCCTTTGCCAACCAGGTCCTCGCTCAGATGTTCCTGTTCGAGCGCAAGTTCGCTGACATGAACGATGCTGACAAGGCCAAGGCCATGAAGGTTGAGGTTCTACCTAAGCAGCTCGACGAAGAAGTGGCTCGCTACATGGTGGAAGGCTTCGGCGGTGTGCTGACTCAGCTGACCGATGACCAAGCCAAGTACATCAACGTGGCTGTGGAAGGTCCCTTCAAGACCGACGATTACAAGTACTAAGCCTTAGATTTTCTATTGCTAACGCTTGATTAGGTAAAAGGCCTCGGCTTCTTCGGAAGCTGGGGCCTTTTGCTTTGGGTGATTGGTTCGGCTAGAGCCTATGCCAGAATGCTGGAGACGATGACGCAATCTTTGGGGGAAGCGATCGCGATGGGTGGAGATTTAGCCACTTGGATTACCGACATCATGAATACCCTGGGCTACGCGGGCATCGCCTTCTTGATGTTTGCGGAGAATCTGTTTCCGCCGATTCCTTCCGAGCTGATCATGCCCCTGGCGGGCTTCAATATTTCCCAACAAAACATGACCTGGGTGCCCGCGATCGCCGCCGGAACCCTCGGTACCATCGCCGGAGCCCTGCCCTGGTACTACATTGGCAAAGTCTTCAACGAACAAAGACTGGGAGCCTGGTGCGATCGCTACGGCAAATGGCTCGGCCTCTCCAGCGCTGACATCAGCAAATCCGTGGCCTGGTTTAATCGCCACGGCACAAAGGCTGTCTTCTTCGGTCGCCTTGTCCCCGGCATTCGCACCCTGATTTCCCTGCCCGCAGGCATTGAAGGCATGGCTATGCCCACCTTCTTGCTCTATTCCACCGCAGGCACTGCCATTTGGGTGACGTTCTTAACTGCCTTTGGTTATGTCCTGGGCGAAAACTACAGTGAAGTGGAACAGTACATTGCTCCCTTGTCCAAGATTGCCTTGGGAATTGTTTTGGTGGCTTTGGTGATTTTCTTGGTGCGTAAGCAACTGATGAAGCGACAAGCTTGAATTTGTGAATAGAGCATTGGGGCGAGCTTGGCTGGGCATAAACCGCACATAGGCTGTTCCAATGCCCCTTTACAATACGAAACGATAATCTGAGTCACCAACCCAGGGTGAGGAGTCAACGCTATGTTCAATTTTTCCGGTACCCGCCCCAGTAACCTCGGCGTTAATGGTGGCAAACTTGCTGCTGTGCCTGATTCTCCCAACTGCGTTTCCAGTCAGGCTGCTACTAATGACAAAGAGCATTACATTGCTCCCTTGACCTTGGCGGGTGGTTCTAGCGAAGCGATCGCCAAGCTCAAAGCAACGGTCCAGGCTATGGACGGCACCGAAATCATCGAAGAAACCGGCGACTACCTCTACGCTGAATTCACCACCAAGCTCATGGGATACGTCGATGATGTGGAATTCTATGCCGACGGCAGCGGCACCGTGCAAGTGCGCTCCGCCTCCCGCCTTGGCAAATCTGACCTGGGCTTGAACCGCAAGCGCGTTGAAGCGATTCGTAGCGCGATCGCCTAGCAAGCTTTTGCAGGAATCGTCTAACTCCAGCGAGGGGAGGCCACCCTTGCTGTTGACCCAGCGATGACCTAATCGGGGCAAGAGTCGTTGCCAAAACGGTAACCCTTGCTCTACTCTCTCGATGCCATGGCATCGTATAGGCTGTGAGGGAATAAAGGCTGGAATGATCTGAGCCTCTTTTACCTTGCCCCGGTGGTGACCCTAAGACTTAACTGTGAGAGCCCCATGCAGCACCTCCTCAACCCTGTTCGCACATCTTTCCGCTCCAGGGCGTTGGCGACCTTCGCCCTCGTGACTCTGAGCCTGACAACCTTTACGACACCAGCCTTTGCCCAAGAACTGCTGCGCAGTTTGACGGTCACCGGACAGGGCATAGAATCTGTCACCACGACCAAAGCCCAAGTCACCCTCGGTATTGAAGTGCAGGGCAAAACCGCCAAAGAAGCTCAGGCTGATGCTGCGAAACGTTCCAATGACGTCGTAGATCTACTTAAGAAGCGCAAGGTTGAGGCACTAGAAACCACTGGTATTAGCCTCAACCCCCGCTACAGCTATAACGACGGTGAGCAAACCCTGCAAGGCTTCACCGCCACAAACACCGTCGGCTTCCGGGTGCCCAACGCTCAAGCGGGACGCATCATGGACGAGGCTGTTCGAGCTGGTGCCACTCGCATCAATGGCATTAGCTTCGTTGCCGAAGATGACGCGATCGCCCAGGCTCAAAAGCAAGCCCTGCGCGCAGCCACCACTGATGCCCAAGCCCAGGCTGATGCCGTGCTAGACGCCTTGGGATTTGATGCTCAGGAAATTGTTTCTGTGCAAATTAATGGAGCCACCCCACCCCGCCCGGTGCCCATCGCAGGCCTGGCTCAGCGGAGCTTAGTGGCAGACGCCACTGCTTCTCCTTCTCCAGTCATCGGTGGTGAACAGGATGTGCGAGCTTCGGTTACCTTGCAAATTCGCTACTAGCGATCGCGCCCAAGCGAAACACCCGGTATCTTTCAAAAGACACCGGGTGTTTTTGTTTTTTAATTAGCCGCCCATGTTGTCATGCTGCGTCGTTGAGCCTAAGGCTAAAACTCGTCGAAGTTTCCGCCACCACCACCGCCACCGCCACCGCCCATAGCACCGGCTGCTGCTTCCGTATCACGACGGGAGCCTAACAGGTCCAGGCGGTTGACCCGAACAACAGGCTTAGAGCGTTGAATGCCCGTGTTGCGATCGTTCCAATATTCCATCTTTAAGTTGCCGCTGACCCCAATCAGACTACCCTTCTTGACATAGTCCGCAGCCACCTGGGCCGTGCGTCCCCAAATTTCCAAATTAAACCAGTCGGGCTGATCGTTTTTAGTGGGGCGATTCACCGCCAAAGTTAAGTTGCAGACCACGCTGCCAGATTCAAAATAACGAACATTGGGATCTCCCCCCACACGTCCCACCAGGGTCACATTGTTCAAACTCATCAAATTTACTTCGCCTGTAGCGGCTGATTCTGTCTGCTACTTCATCTTAATTCCTTGACTGGACTTCTTCGGCTGGGCTCCCCCATTGATTAAGACAGAATGAATCCTGATCCAATGGCCTGTTTGGACAAGCTACGTTTCTGTAATGGCATGGCCTCTATAGCTTTGGGCTACTGGAATGGGGACTATGCCAAATGACAGGGATTATATTTCTCCAATGAGCTTAATTAAAAGCTGTAAAACGCTTTAAGCGCCGGGACTTTGCCGAGACAGGGGGCCCACGCCTGTTCCGAGCTTTATCTCTTCTTCCGATTCCATCCAGTCACTAGACGCTCGGTTAAGAATCGTAATAGAATCCACTTCATAGCTGGTGTGTGGCTCGACTGACTGAATTTCTCTGTAAACCGTTTGACTGGGGGCAATTTATCCGTGCCAATTTGGAAGCGTTTGTCTCTCGCCCGAGGTATTGGAATTGATCTGGGAACCGCCAATACCCTCGTGTATGTCTCCGGTAAGGGAATTGTTCTGCAAGAGCCCTCCGTGGTGGCGATCGATAAGAAGACCGGTCAGCCCTTGGCTGTCGGTGCCGATGCGAAAAAGATGCTGGGCCGTACGCCCGACAGCATTAAAGCCATGCGCCCCCTGCGGGATGGCGTTATTGCGGACTTCGACTCTGCCGAAGTCATGCTGCAAAAGTTTATTCAGCGCGTGGACGATGGCCAGGGCTTAATGCGTCCCCGTGTGGTCATTGGAATTCCCAGTGGTGTGACCGGTGTTGAACGTCGCGCTGTGATGGAAGCCGCTTCCCAAGCCGGTGCCCGTGAAGTGTTCTTGATTGATGAGCCTGTGGCGGCGGCCATTGGGGCTGGCTTGCCCGTGGCAGAGCCCACCGGCAACATGATTATCGACATTGGCGGCGGCACCACTGAGGTGGCTGTGCTAAGTCTCCAGGGCATCGTCCTAAGTCAGTCTGTGCGAGTTGCTGGTGATGAATTGAGTGATTCCATCACCCAGTACATGAAGAAGGTCCATAATTTGATCGTCGGTGAGCGCACTGCCGAGGAGATCAAGATCCAGATTGGTTCTGCTTACCCCATGGAAAGTGGCGAAGAGCCTTCCATGGAAGTACGCGGTCTACACATGTTGTCCGGTCTCCCCCGCACAGTCGTCGTCAAGGGGCCCGAGATTCGTGAGAGCATGGCCGAGCCTCTCTCCGTTATCGTGGAATCCGTTAAGCGCACTTTGGAAAATACCCCGCCTGAGCTGGCTGCGGATATTATTGATCGCGGCATTATGCTAGCGGGGGGCGGTGCATTGCTCAATGGCATCGATACCTTGATTAGCCATGAGACGGGCATTGTGACCCATATTGCAGCTGACCCCTTGAGCTGCGTTGTGTTGGGCACGGGCCGTGTCTTGGAGAACTTCAAAGAGCTGGATCGCGTCTTTAGTTCTCATAACCGTTCCGCTTAGGAATGTCGCTGAAACTGGGCCAAACCATTTCAGCTATTGTTTGAGGCACTGTGGGGGCATGCCATGGCATTCCCCCACAGTGCTATGGCTTATTGTGATTAGGGCTTCTTGAGTTTTATTCTTTAGGTCTCACAGATGTTTGGCACGTTTGTGAATAAGCTTGGGCCTCGCGTTATTTGTGATGCTTTTGAGTTAGTCAGGCTGTTTCTATGCTGTACCACTGGTGGAATCAATATTGGTCAAAGGCGACAATGGTGGGCGTCTTTGTCTTATTCGCTTGGTTTTTGCGCCAGACCAATGGTGCGTTGATCCAGGAGATGTTCTATGGCATTACCCAGCCTTTGCGAATTAACGCTTCTCCCCCAGCAGATCAGCTTTCTGATGCACGTACCCTGGAACTGCAAGAGCGTTTGCTTGAGTTGCAAGCCCAAAATCAGCAATTGCAAACGGCCCTCGGCGAAGTGACCGAAGCAGAAGAGGGGGCCGTGCCTGCCCCCATTATTGGTCGGGCTGCGAACCAGTGGTGGCAGAACATCATTATCGGTCGTGGCAAGAAAGACGGTATCAAGGTTGGCTCGCCTGTTCATGCCGTTGGCGGGGTCGTTGGCTATGTCATCCAGGTGACGCCCAACACCAGCAAGGTGCTGCTCATTAGCGATCCTCGCAGCAGTGCTGGGGCTATGGTGACCCGGACTCGGACTCAGGGCTATGTGCGGGGAACTTCGACTGATCAACTCGAGATGCGGTTTTTTGAGAAGGATTTGACTGTCACACCAGGAGATGTGGTGGTGACATCCTCGTCCAGTACCTTATTTGCCCCAGGCCAGCCCATTGGCATTATCCAAAGTGTGGACCAGCAGGCGAGTCCTGTGCCTGCGGCAAGGGTTAAGTTGAATGCCCCCATTAGTAAGCTTGAGTGGGTAACGGTTTTCCCAGCTAAGGCTGTGAAGATTGAGAATCAGGGTGATGGGCAAGCACCGGTTGAAGGCGCTGCTGCTCCGACGTCTTTATCTATTGGCTCATAGGGAGGTTTAGATGCTGAGACGCTTGCCTCGTTTGACTGCCCCGGACCCCGCCTTGATTAATTGGGTGATCGTTGTTCTGTCGGTTCTGGTTTGTGCGCTGTTGTCCCTGGCGCGGTTGCCCGGCACCCAGCTAGCTGATGTGGGGGTGAACTGGTTGATGATTTGGGTGGTGAGCTGGTCGGTGCGACGATCGCTGCTCCAGGGGGCGATCGCGGGCCTCATTCTGGGCCTTATTCAAGACTCCCTGGCTTCGGCCCAGCCGTCCCATGTGCTGAGCTTAATGATGGTGGGTTTCGTAACAGCTCTGTTGCAGAAGCAACGCTACATTCAAGAAGATTTTATTTCTGTGGCGCTGATTGTCTTTGCTATGGCAGTGCTGACGGAAACGGTCTTTGCCTTGCAGCTGACGTTTATGGTGCAGGACAGCAACTTGGCTGAGGTTGCGGCGACGGGAGATTTCTCCCTGGGGGATAGCTTACTAGATGCTGAATCGGGAGCCCTGGCTGACCCTGGCTGGGTGCAGCAGACTGGATATTCGCCGGTTGAAATTTGGAGCCGTCATCAGCGAGTCGCGTTGAGTTCGGCAATCGTGAGTAGCCTCTGGGCTCCGTTGATTGCCTATCCCTTGAATCTGTGGTGGGAGTGGCTAGAGCAGTCCCAGGAGCTACCCCGTTAGTCCTTTTCAAGTTAGGAACAAGAACTAAAAAGCCCTCATTCTTTGTCAGGATGAGGGCTTTTTACGGGATGGATTAAGGGGGGAGTTACGCCGCTATTTGGAGGCTGTCACTAATTCCCTGAACCACTGTCAGAAGGTTGGTTTGGAGGCTGGTGGGTTGAAGGTTAGAGAGATACTTTTGGCTACGAATGCCGCAACTGAGAGCGATCGCCGGTAGCCCCAATCTTTGAGCAGCAATCACATCGGCTTCTGTATCACCCACCATCCAATCGGTCTCAGGGTTGCCATGGTCTTCTAGGGCTTGGCTGAGCAGGCTGGTCTTAAGGTCGGTGTAGTTGGCGTAGGCGGCATGGGCATCTTGGGTGCCGTAAATGCCGGCAAAGGCATTCTGCAGGCCATGACGTTTGAGAAAGGCTTGGACTTGGATTTCGCAGCGCAGAGTTACCAGGATGGGCCGAATAGCATTGGCCTTGAGTAGCTTAAGGGCGGCAGGTACCTGGGGTTGGAGGGCGTCACGGCGTAGAAGGCCGGGGCAGCAGTTGACAATCTCTTTGACCTGGGAGAGGAAGTCGTCGATTTGTTCACCACGGAGGCCGGAGCGTAGGGCAATTTCTGGGTCAGGAATGCGCACTTGCTTCATGTGCCAGAACTGCCCTTTGCTCATGGGGGTGAGCTGAATGATGTTGCCGCGCTTACGGTGGTTGCGCCGGGTGCGGGCTAGGGCGAGGCGGTAGGTGCTGTAGTAGCGACCTGATACATCGACGATGGGACCGTCGAAGTCGCAGAACAGGGTCATTCCCGGTGAAGCGGTGGGAAGAGCACCCGTGGTGCGCTGGGGAGCTAGAGCAGTCAGCAGGGGAGTTAGTTTCACAGTTTTGACTGTAAACAACAGAAATATTCTTTAATCTTTCTTAAGAGTACAAGGAGCGACTGCTATTTGTCATGAGTAATTAGACCGGGTTGACTTTTGGCACAGGGCAAATTTGAGACTTTCTGCTGATGGGTTTACATTCCCTGTAATTCTCTCGTGGACTGACTTTTAAGGTTGACTTAATAAGCAGCTTGCATCGAGTAAATCTAGGTTTTTGGTCTTAAAAGCAAGGCAACGCTGTTGCTCTTGTTGGAGGGCTGGGGAAGCATTCTGTAATTGAGAGATAGCTGCAAGTTGTTGGGGCTGGAAGGCTTTGAGCCAGCGATCTTGCTCCAATGCTTCTGTCTCAAAAGCTTGATCATCTAAGAGCCAGTAGTCGATCCCCTGTTGGCGGATCAATGCTTGGACGGTGGCAAGGTCGGGGCTGTATTGAGCCTCTAGTAGGGCGATCGCCCGCTCTCGAAAAGGCCCGTAGTAGCCCCAGTGGTAGGGAATGGCGTATTCCGACCCGGCGATAATGCTGCGCTGAGCAAAGCTGGGTAGGTTATTGGCTTCAATGCTGAGGGAGGCGATGCGAGTCTCAACAGGTTGGCTTTGGAGGAAGGCGTAGAGTTCGGGATAATTGCCCTGGGCGTTGTAGGTTCGAGGGAATTTGCGATCGCCCAGGGGCACCAGGAAAAGCCAGAGCAATAGGAGACCTGTGCTAATCAGCTTCAGAGCTTGCCTGCCTCGAATGGTGCGAAGGAGCTTGCCCAGCCAGGTTTGCAGAGATTGGAGCAGGAGAGTCAGGGCGATCGCCGCCGCCATCACCACCAGAATCCTCAAGCTGTGTTGGCTATAGCGGCTGGGTAAATGCAGCTTGAACAGGGTTAAGTGGGCTAGGAAAAACCAACCGAGGGAGGCAAAAAAGACTTGAGGGAAGAAGTTTAGATTACGCAGAGCCTGAACGGTGGGAAGCTTTTTTAAGCGCAGCAGCATCGGCAACAAGAGCGCTGCATAGGTGCCATCGGGGCGCAGGGCGGCGGAGATACGCAGACTAGAACGGCCGCCGTCAAGCCAAAAGTCCCAAGGATTGGCATCGTTGAAAAAGGCGGAGCGGCCTCCCATGTGAAATTCAGGGAGTGCTCTGGCTTGGGCGGCATCGATGACAGGACCAAAGACATTGCTGCTGAAGACATAGGGCAGGAGAACGGCGATCGCCACTCCAATGCCCACACCACAAAATCGCAAATCTGCTGTCGATGCCCAATGCGGCTTCCAGCCATGCCAACGCAAGCAGGCCATTGCCATCACACCCGACGAGAGAAAGACGCCCAGGGGATAAAACAGCGCCTGGAGCAGCAGCATGACTAAGCAGGGCCAAAGGCTGCGCCGCAGAAAAAAGTAGAGAAAGGCCAACAGAGTTGGATACAAAAATGCCTTGGGCGTGCCGGAAACGATGCCATCCTGGAGCCAAAGATTTTGATTCAAGAGCCAACTGGCAATCACCCCAGTCAATGCACCGCCGCTCGCCAATGGCAGCAGTTCAATCGCCAAGCCATAGCAAAAATAGGTCATCACCAGACCTAGACAGCTTGGCACCAGCTTGCTCATCAAAATGGGATGAATGCCTAGACTCGCGGCTAGGCGATAAACCTGGGCATAGCCCCAGGGAGCGACGGATTGGAAGTAGTCGGCGATGGGGTCATTGGGAAACAGTGTTGGGTCGAGGAAGCGCTGCATCCAGAAGACATGCTGGCGGGCGTCATCTTGGATGATGAAATCCTGGGCCAGGCTTAATTTCAAGGCCCAGAGACTGTAGAAGAGGGCGATCGCGAGGCTGGCAATCAGGCCTAACCAGTAAGCAGTCTTACTCCGCTCCAGGGTGATTTCGGATTGAGATGGGTCAGGCATAGTGGTCGTTTTGCACATTCATCCAAATTTTGCCTAGGTAGGGGCGGGGTCTTCCCGCCCAGCTGCTGGCATGGCTGGGTTGGGAGACCCACCCCCTACCGTGGCGATGTCTGGGTTCAACCCAATAATTCAATGCAGCGCCGCATGGGATTAGCTGAACTGTCGATAGCAGCGATGGGCTCAAGCACATTAATTTTCCAGAGATGGCCTGCTTCAAAGACTGGCTCAATTTCGTAGGCGGAATTTGTGGTCAATGCACCTACTAGTTCATTTGAAGGCCGAAACAAAAACAGCGTTTTGAATTGCTCTGGTAGAGCTAGCTGGCTGTTGTCACTGTCTAAACCAACCCCATCGACGAACCAAAGCGGCGTCTCCGGGTCAAGCTGATAGCTCAAGGCCAAAAGGCGGCTGGCCCGGCGAGGACTGCTAATGACGATCGCATCCTCCACCCCATTAATCTGCTCCGCCACCGCCGCATCGTAAAAGCAGCTGTACTTGTTCCACCAAGTTGCAGACTGGGCGCTGACGCTATTACTGAAAACGCTAAGGAATAGGAGTAGGGCTAGGAGCGATCGCCCCCAATGGTGTAAGCCAATGCCCAACCATCGCCGCCGCTGAGCCAATAGCCAGGCCAATCCATAGGCTACGGCGATCGTGATGCCCAGGTAGGACGGCAACAGATAGCGAGCAATGCCAGTGCGCTGCCCCCCACTGAGCAAGTCTGGGATTAGCAGCAGACCGCTGGGTAGGGCAACAAGGAGGATAAGGAAACTGGAAAAGTCGCGGGGTAGATTACGGCAGACGAGGTAGAGACAAGCGATCGCTAATCCCACAAATCCAAAGCCCAGCCAAACTATCGGTTGCCCCAGGGCTGCAAAATCCTGCCCCTGCTCCACATCAAATAGCTGCATCCCTGGGAAACGCACCTGCCAGTCAAACCACAAGCTGCTCAAGTTCAAAAGCCAACGCTGGGCCAGGGTTCCAACGCCAATATCCCGTCCCGTCCAAGCCCCAATATGGCTGGCATTAGCAAAGTAGAGCGCCACCCAGGGCAATAAACTCACCAGGGCGATGACCACAGACAACACCAGCCCTCGCCAAGCTCGCCGCTGGGCCACCAAGGTGTAAATGCCCTGGGTCAATAGCACCAGCGCACCAATCAAATGACTGTAAAGCAAAAGACTAGCGCTCATGGCATAGGGCCACCAGATGCCCCAGAGGCCTTTCTGGCCGTTGTGATGGCGCTGGAGCGATCGCAATAGCATGGCACTGGAAAACAGGGTCATGAGGCCATATAAGCTGTATTGCCGCGCCTCCTGGGCATAGAGAATTTGCAGGGGAGAGAGCGCCAGTAGGACAACTGCTAAGCAACCGACCCATTGGACATTAATGTGGGAACTGGCAGGAGTCTTGAGTTGAGGATTAATAGGCCAGGCTGAGGGAGATGGCAGATCTTTCCCTGGGAGATTATTCAGCGAGGCTGGGGAACGATGGCTATAGGCCCAGAGTTGCTGACAGAGGGCATAGATAGCCGGCAGACAGATTAGGCTAAAAATCGCTGCCACAGCCCGCGTCACAGCCAGGCTGCTGCCAAAGAGAGTCATGGCCAGCCTCACACAGAGGTAGTAAAGCGGTGTGTGTTCTGCATTTTGAGCCAGTGCATTGAGGCTGTCGTCCCAGCCACGTTCTGGGTCAATACGCTGAAACTGGTGGAACTCGTCAATCGAGAGGAAGCGATCGCGGGGCACCTGCTCGACAAATTCACTGCGGCTGTAGCCCACCGAACGCAGCGAGGTGTGGACCTCATCGATCCAATAGACCTTGCGATCTATCTGCCAAAAGCGGAAGAAAATGCCGAGAGCAATAGCAGCCAACAGCAACAGCTTCAAACCCTTACTGAGGGCCAAATGGAGCGGGATTTTTTGCAGATGAACCATGAAGTGCGGAACAAACTGTCCTGAAGACTATGCAAAACGTCGGGAATGAGGTAATAATGGGGCCATTGGAGCACTTGTAATACGCCTTGCCGAAGATGAGAGGTCATCTGGCTGTCGTTTCATTTAACTAATGCTTTGATCCCGAATACGGGGGTGCTAAGGGCAGCGAATTCTGCCGATAGCAACATCCTTCTTGACTGACTAGAGCGATTGCCGCCCTTCGGCTGGTTTTTCCTAGGTCAGCTTTTTTCGAATTATTCTGGTTGAGTGATAAGGCCATTATGGGGCCTGTATGACTCTTTGGTTAGCGAGAGCCAGCATAGTTTTTCTAGATTTAAGCTGATAGTGGCTGAACCGTTTAATTCCGGCCTACAATCACGCCAGAATTGAGCATGCCGAAATAAGCCCAGTGGCTTTTGATAGGTCTTTTTGACGGTGGCACCCCCATGCAACCCTAAGAAGAGCATGATTTTGTATGAGTGAATATCGTTCGAAGGAACGCACCTTTGATATTGAGGCCCTAGCCAAAAGCAACTGGCGTTCCCGGATTAATCAGTTCAAGCGTGAGATTCGCGCCTCCAATGGCCGCCCTCCTGCCTTGTCTTCGATTGGTCCCCGTCGCCGTTCTGGTAAACGCCGCGTTGCTGCTCGGGTCCCTGCCCGTAGTGTGCAGTATTAGGATGATTGCGATCGCCGTTTGAGATTGTTTGGGTGCATTGAATAGAGTTGCATCAGTCAAGTTTGAGTCATTCCCAAATGAATGATGCCGTAGTGAGCGAACTTCTTTTCAAGACCGCTGTTCTGCAATTGGCTGTGCAACTAAAAGTACATTTTGATGGTGCATTCGTTGTAAAAGCCGTGCCATACTAAAAAGGCTTTTACAACAAAAGCCCGGTCACCTGATGTGACTGGGCTTTTGTTTTGCATTGGGAATTTAATAAGACCTGATACCCCCGTAGTGACATGGCATTGCCATGTCATCCCCAGATTTCAAAGCCTTACAAGCCAGCTTAATCCGCGTTCCTAAGCCTTGAGCGATCGCACAAAGGGCAAAAATACCTCCGTCAGTTCTGAACGAGCAACAACCAAGCAAGGAAAATTCGTCGCCTTATAATCCTCATCAACAACGAGCGGAAAAGTTGGACTGTCGCCGAGGAAATGCCACTGAGCACCAGCAGCTTGAACAATGGGCCAAGTCGCGGCAATATCCCAAATTTTTGGAGTGGCTTCTACACCGCCCATTGTGCTACCTAGCCCCACAGTGATCAGGTTGTAAGTCGCAACACCCAGCATTCGGATCTTGCAGGGAAAAGGCTGGTCAGGGCGATCAGCATGGTTGAGCACATGGATGCTGCGGGTGCAGAAGCTGAAACAATGGCTAGGGCTAAGGGCTGCGTCGTTGCTGTGAATTTCTTCGGCCTGCCCATTGTCCTCTAGCAAATCGGTCCAGTGGGCGGTGGATGGACAGGTTGCCAGCTCCGTTGCCTCGCCAGGCCAGTAGCCATAGAAGGCTTGGCGCAGGGGGGGCATCTCGACGTAACCGAAGACGGGAACGCCTTTGTAAAGTAGACCGAGGGAGATGCCCCAGAGGGGAATACCTCGGGCAAAGTTGGTCGTGCCGTCTAGGGGGTCAATCACCCAGCACCAGTCGCTGTCGGGGAGGGTGTGGCTGGTTTCTTCGCTGAGGAGACCGTGGTCGGGGAAAGCTTTTTGCAAGGCGTCTCGAAGTTGGCGATCGCTCCATTCATCGGTTTGAGTTACCAAGCTACCGTCACCTTTAGTGCGGGCTTGAACTTGACGAAAATCCTGGCGTTGGCGTTTTGCCACAGGGGCGGCGGCGGCTTTGGCGGCGGCGAGGATATCTTGCCAAAAGTCTGTGGGGAGAGTCATGCGTTCTGCATTCTTTAGGGAGGGAGTGTCAGGGCTAATCCAGGTCGCTTTCAAGGGCAGCGGTGATCGCTTCTTTGGCGCTGAGCTGAAATTCACGCACGTTGATGCGGCCAATGAGGGCGATCGCGGCCATCATCCCCACAGCTTGGGTGATAAACACCAAGCTATAGGCGGGCAGTAAACTGCTGCCTGCAATCTCGACTCCTTCGCTTGCAGCAGGAATGCCCGAGGCCACTTTGCCAAGGGAGAGCAATGCTCCGCCGAGGATCTGAGCGGAACCGCGAGCAATGGCCTGGGCTAGACCCCAGGCTCCAATGAACGTCCCGGCGGTTTCAGCGGCGGTGAGGTCGAGCATTAACACGATGGAACCCGTGGTCAAAATGCCCGAGAAAATCCCAAACAATGAAAGGGCTCCCTGGAGGGCTTTAGGATCTGCGGTGAGCCCCGAGGCTGCAATGAGCAAGAGACCAACCGCAGCTCCAGTGCAGCCCAGCTTGACCGCCCGCTTCTTGCCGAGCTTGGGGACGAGTACAAAGCCCGTGGTGATGATGCCGACCAGGGTGCCCATACCGAAAAAGACATTGAGGCCAGTGGTTTCGGAGATACTCATGCCAAACACCTCGCCGCCGTAGGGCTCTAACACACCGTCCTGGAGAAACAGGCTCAGGCTTAGGACCAATAGGAAGACAAAGAAGATACCGGTTTGGCGGCTGGCGGTGAGGACTTTGATCGCTTGGCCCAGGCTGATGCTGTCTTCGCGATCACGAGCAGCGGAGCGCTGGCGGAGCTGGGAATATTTCTTCTCCACGCCAAAGGTGCTGAACATGGTCAGGCCGCAAACCACCGCCAGGGCGATGAGAAAGAGCTGATTGACCGAGGCTTGCAGCTCCAGGAAGGACGGAACATCGGCCAGGGATGCCAGGACGTTCTTGGTCAGCACTGCGCCCATGATGATGCCCACGAGCAACATGGACCAACCAACGCCCACCACTTGGGAGCGGGTCTTTTCATCCGAGACATCCACCAGCAGGGCGGTAAACGGCGTGGAGGTGGCGCACAGGCCAAAGCCATAGACCACAAAAATGGCGGCGAACAGGGCTAGCCAGGGATAAGCCTGGGGACCCCAGCCCGACTCTGCAATAGTGGCTCCCAGTTGCCACATCACCTGAACGGCGGTGAATAGCATCAGGGACATCGTGCCAATGCCCAGCCAGATGTAGCTGGTGCGGTGGTGGCCCAGGAGGGGCTTTGAGTCTGTGAGCTGACCCAGCCAAACCCTGGCCGGTGCCATGAATTGGTGGATGGCGATCGCCCCGATGGCGGCGAAGGCCGGGACGCGCATTTCATCGATCATGATCCGGTTAAGCAGACCCAGGGTGAGCAAGGACAGGATACCCAGGCCCATATTGAAGGTGCCCAGGCGTAGCATCGTGAGGATGCCAATTTTGGGCATTTCGGCTGGGGGTAAAGTTGGCTCCTGTTCATCCGGAGGTAAACCGCGAAAGTCGCTGGTTTTCATGGCATTGGAAGGGAGTAAAGGCGTTTTAAAGGTGTGGAATGGAGTACTGCATGGGAATTGACCAGGGCAGCAAGATTTCCAAATTTCACTATAGGTCACCTCTGATTTCCGCCTCTCATCTGTGAAGAGATGTCTGCGATTGAGCTAGAGGTGTCGGTGGGACGTGCGATCGCGGCACCCACTTCTAGGGGAATCAAATCATTGTGTATCGATGTTCAGAAAGGGCTCTATTCATCAAAAAAGAGGCTTTGCCGGAGCAAAGCCTCTTTAAGCGTTATGGGCAAAATTTAAAGGGCATTGCGAAATGCTTACCCCTCGCCATCCACATAGGCAGGAATCTCCAAGTCCGGAGCAGCCAGGGGAGCGCCAATAGCTCGCTGGATTTGAACCAAGGCGCGGTTGTAGTCGAGAACCGCAGTGACGCGATTACCCCGAGCGGTGGTTAAATCCCGTTCCGCATCCACAACTTCGCTTTGGGTACCCACACCGGCCTGGAACCGCAGGCGAGCAAGGCGCAGGGCTTCTTCAGCTTGGACAACCCCCTTTTCGGAGGTATCGATGTTACGTAGGTTAGCCGCGAGGTCGTAGAACGCAGTCTCCACTTCCAGGCGAACTTGGTTGCGGGCGGCTTCAAAGTTTTCCTCGGCGATCACTTTATTTAAGGATTGTTGGCGAGCTGCCGCCTTGCTAGCCCCCCCATCTCCAAAAAGCCATTGGAAGTTCAAGCCAGCTTGGTAACCTAAGTTTCCTTGAAGAACTCCAGAAGAAAGATCTGTCCCGGCATCTCGATTCGTATCGTTGAGACTCAGGCTCAAACCTGGACCGACCAAGGCAAAAGCATTTAGGCTGGGACGCTTGCTAGAGAGAGCAACCTCGCGTTGGGCTTCACTGAGGTCTCGCTGGAGGAGTTGGTTGTCTAGCTCGACGCGATTGGTATAAGCCTGGATGATCGTTTGCTCCAGGGTCATATTCCAGTTACCTGCAACCGCAATGGGGTCTGAGGCGGTCAGGTTGAGTTTCTCTGGAGTACTCAACACCTGGGCCAACTGACGGCGGGATTGTTCCTCGGCACTAAGGTTATTGACTAGATTTTGCTGTTCGTTAGCGAGCTGCACCTCGGCTTGGAGTACTGCAAAACGAGTGCCGACCCCTGCCTTTTCCAGGGCTAAGGCATCTTTTAAGCTTCGCTGGGCGCTGACGACCGCTTGCTCGGAAATGTCGACCTGCTCGCCAGCTTCCTGGAGCTGATAATAGGACTGGGTTACGGTTAGGCGTAGAGCTGCGAGATCTTGCTCTAGGACTAGTTTGGCCTGTTCTGCACTAATTTCTGCAGCACGAATATTGGCTTTGCGGTCTGGATCAATAATGCCGTAGTCAACACGGACATTGCCACTCAATGAAGCTGTTAGATCTTGGGAATTGCTGTCACCGGACTGGCCCAAGTCAAAGTCAGGCTCGCGAAAGAGTTCTTTGTTTGTACTCAGGCTTCCGTTGTTCGCCAAGCTGCTATTGACCGAAAGCTGTGGTGAATAGGCCGCACGGGCTTGGTCTATGGCAGTCAAGCTCTGTTCTAGCTGGAGTTGGCGGACGCGAATGCCTGGGTTGTTTTGTCGCGCCGTCTCAATCGCCATCTCTAGGCTGATCGCTTCATTCGCTTCAATGGAGACTTCACTACTTTCGTCAGGCCGAAACAGATTGGGCTGTTCATCCCGAAGGGTTGTTGCAGCGGCAGAACTGTCGGAGACGATGCCTTCGTTCACGATTTCAGGCTTCGGCTCAGCCGTCGCGTCGGTCGTTGTCGTATCATTCGGAGCGTTCAGGCCATCTTCAGGGGCGGCTTCCTGCGGCTCGGGCTGCAATGGGTCGGGGCGACTCTCGTTGTTGCGGTGACTTCCCTCCTGTTCAAACTCGGCTTCTACGGGGTCAATGGTCTCGCTGTCCACTGGGAGAGGGGAGTTGGGGTCGGGCGTTTTAGGGGTTGGTACAGCGGGCTGAACGACGCTATCCACAGCCTCATCCAGGCTGGGCACTCTCGGCTCCGGAGCTGCGGTCGGGCTGGGAGCAGCAGTCTCAACGGGGACAACGGGCTGCTCTAGGACTTGTTCAACGGTTTCTCTGGCTTCATCAACCTGGGCAACCTGGGGGGTAGTAGAGTGCCCGCCTACAGCCAGGCTGTCTGAATGGCTTCCAAGGTAAGGCACTAACGCGATCGCCGAGGCTGTGATCTGAGCTGACGATTCGACTGCTGCTTGATTCTCGACGGGCTTGGTTTGAGCGACTGCTACCGGTACTGCTGTTTCTGCCAAGGTGACGGCTGCACCGAGCCCCAGGGCTGCAAGATATTGAAAAGCTTTCATATGCAGGTCGATAGATGGAATGCCAGGATTAGTTTTGGGCCAATGAATATTCTAATTCATACCCACTTTACAGAGGCTCGTAACGATAATCTGTACGATTTAACTGCGATTCGTCAAATGAGGAATCCGCTTTTGGAGCGTATTCTGGCTGCTAGCAACGCCTTTAGAGCATCTATTAATAGATAAATAATCGTTCCTAATAAAATCTGATATCAGCTTGCGAACATCGTTTTCTAGATGCCAGAGGGGAGACCGTTCTGCCGACCTGCTTCGTTACAGCAAAATCTACGGGAAATCAAGCCTAAAGTCAGGAGATTGCATTGGCATCAACAAGTTGATGAGCTGAATTACCACAGCTCTTCTACGACTCTAAGGCTGAGAGCTGGGTAATTCGCTGAGGTAGCCCTGGATATTCCCCCTGGGCTGGTTCAATTCTGCTTGCTCGACGCAGGCTGCTAGCAATCCTTCAATGCCTTCTGCGACAAAAACCGGTATGCCCAGGGTTTGGGAGACATCTTCGACTAAGAGGTCATCTAGGAAGCGACGTTCGCCGGGCTTGAGCATGACCGAGGGCAGCAAAATGCCATTTCCCAGTTCTCCCGCCTTGGCTTTGGCTTGGAGCTGATCGATTAGGTCTTGGCCGGTGAGGAGGCCGGTGACGGTGAGCTGTTGGCCCCAATAGGCGCTGGCTAGGCCCATAAGCGTGACATTGAGGCCTTCCACTTGGTTCATGGTAGCGGCAATGGGGGCAAAGGCTTTTTCGACCACGTTGCCCACAATCCAGGTGAAACTGCGGGCTGGGGCGATCGCCTCTGGTAGTTCCGCTGCCTTCGCTTGGAATTCATCAATAAAGCTGCGAATGGAACCGACGCCATTTTCCAACTGGGGATAGTCTTCATAGTTCTGGGCCGAAGGCAGCTCTCGACCCGCAATCAAGAACCATTCATCGGAGAGCCAGGCAAAATTTCCGCCGAAGCGATCGCGAAACTCTCCCTGCATGGGCTGCACCAGGTCAATCACGGCCTGGGCATCCTCTAGCGTCATGGCCCGTAGCTCATCTTCATCAGGGCGAAAGCGGGTTAAGCCCACGGGCACCACCGCTGCAGAAATGACCGTGGGAATATCGCCTGCATGGAGTTCAGCGAGGTCCGTCAGGGTGCGGCGCAGATGCTCGCCATCATTGATTTCGGGGCAAACAACGACTTGGCAATGGACCTGAAGCTGGCGGGCCTGAAACCAGCGCAAATGCTCCAGAATTTTTCCGGCCCGTAGGTTTTTCAGTAGACGAACGCGCACCTCAGGCTCCGTGGCATGGACGGAGACGTAGAGCGGTGAGAGGCGCAAACGCTCAATGCGATTCCACTCCGGTTCCGTTAGGTTTGTCAGAGTCAGATAGGAGCCATAGAGAAAGCTAAGACGATAGTCGTCGTCTTTGAGATAAAGGGTTTCCCGCTTGCCCGGGGGCTGCTGGTCGATAAAGCAAAAGGGGCAGCGGTTGTTGCATTGGATCAAGCCATCGAACAATGCATTGGCGAATTCCAAGCCTAAATCCGCATCGTAGTCCTTCTCGATTTCGACCTGGTGGGTTTCACCGCTGCCGTCGATGACTTCCAGCTCTAGCCATTCATCGGCGCAGAGGAAGCGATAGTCGATTAAATCTCGGGGTTGTTCGCCGTTGATGGAGAGGATGCGATCGCCCGCTTCAAAGCCAATATCTTCCCCAATGGAATCGGGTAAGACCCGAGTAATCAGGGCGGGTTGGAGGGTGGCTCGGCTCATCTCGGTCTCGTCTCTCGTTACGCGTCTTGGTGGGGCAGATCAAGCGTCCGTCTCCACCATAATGCGAATCCCCCAGGTCGTGATAGGTCACGTCCTGGGGGATTCGAGTATTTGAGTGAGATGAGCGGTGACTCATGCTGTGGGATTAAGCGTTCAGGAGCCCACCAAAGATTGTCGCGAGCAATGCTGCCCCTAAGCCCAGGCGGTACCAAACAAAGACCCAGGCGCTTTGTTGGCGCAGAAATTTGAGTAGCCAGGCAATGGAAAGATAGGAAAAAATGAAGGTGGAAATAATGCCGACGAGTAAAGGCATCCACATATCGCCCTTATCTAAGACATCTTTTGCTTGAACGAGGGTCGCAATGCTCAGGGTGGGAATGCCCAGCAAGAAAGAGAAGCGGGCGGCGGTGTCACGCTTTAATCCCAGAAACAATGCCGTGGTCAAAGTGGAGCCGGAGCGAGATGCACCAGGCAGTAGGGCCAGCATTTGGCCAAGACCGACGAGGACGCCATCGGAAATTTTAAGTTGGTCGAAGCCTCGCTCACGGCGGCCATACTGCTCTGCGAGGCCCAGCAATATCGCCATAACGATGGACATCACAGCGATGATCAAGCTACTTTCGAGCTCAATGCCCAGCAGCTTGAGGGCTAGCCCCCCGGCTAGGGCTGGGATGGTGCCTACGGCGATGCCGAGGAAGATTTTCCACTCTTCCCGTTGCCAATCTTTCGTTTGAATGGCTGCCCAGGTGCCAATAAAGATTTGTTTGAGGTCTTTGCGGAAGTAGCCCACTACGGCTAAAACGCTGCCGAATTGAATGGCATCGGTGGCAGCTTTATCCCAGGTATCGCGCCAGTCCAGGAGATCGGTAAAGATCAACAGGTGAGCGGTACTGCTAATGGGCAAAAATTCTGTAATGCCTTGGACGAGGCCGAGGATGATGGCCTGGATCCAGGTTGTAAAATTAACACTCGCTAGCAGTAAGGGAGCAGTGCCATAGCCATTTAATGGCGTATTTTCAAGCGGTATTCCCAGAGCAAAAAGAGACCAGTCCATCGGCGTATCCATAGATTTACAAGGGGCTGGGATATCCATTGCTGGAATCACAGGCCCAATAAAAGTAGCCTTTTATGGTTTCATTCCCATCAGCCAATCCATTGTTCCAGTTGAGGGAGCAGAATCCGTAGTCTCTCGGGGATTGATTGTTGTATTTTTTGAGACTTGTACCCGAAGTCCTAGGCGCTAGGTCTGTTCAGGATGGGCCTAGCTCCCAAGATTGGAACTCCATTGCCGCGACGAGGCGATGGTATTCCGTTTCGATTTCGTTTAGGTGAGTTGCGATCGCGCTCCAATCCACATGGGCTGCTGTCCCTTTCTGCCCAGTTTCTAAGGGATAAAAGCCATAGTGGCGAAGTTGGTCTTCCAAGTAAGTACAAAACTCTGCCAGGCGTGCTCCCCCAAGGCTGGCCGTTGCAGGCCCTAAACTATGGAGTAATTCAAAGAGGGATTGACCATTGTGTTCTGCTTGGGCTCTAGCCATGGCTTGGAGTTGTAGCGCGGCGTCATCTTGGTAAGTGATGAGAAGGTCTTTGAAGTGCTCAGGGTTGCCACAGAGTTGCCGGACTTCATGGAAGACCTCGACTTTGAGGGAGGGAGCTTGGCTGATGAGCTGGGGAAATTTGCTGCGGGGTGGGAGTCTAGAGGGATTGCCTTGGGAAGGGCGTTGTTGCCAGAACTGAGCTAGAGCTACGGTTAATGATTTACGGGAAATGGGTTTGGGGACAAAGTTATTCATACCCAGGCTGTGGCAGCGATCGCGACTTGCCTGATCGACTGCGGCACTCATGACAATCACCCAGGGCTGTTGAGCTAGGGTGCAAACTTGTTGATAAGTCTCATAGCCATTGAGTTGAGGAAGATTGAGATCGAGAAAGAGGAGATCGTAAGGTTGTTGCTTTAGGGCTGCGATTGCGGCTTCTCCGCTATTTGCCAAGTCGGCCTCATATCCCATTTGTTGCAAAACCAGTTGAGCGACTCGCTGGTTGAGTTCGATATCCTCCACGAGCAGTATGTTGATCGATGCGGGTGGGAGTTCGAGGTTCGTGACTGGCGATAGCTCAGTCTCCGTGGCGATGCTGGCTTGGGCTGTGGAGGCATGGCTTATTCGGCCTAGAGTCGCTGCTTCGACTTCAGGTGAGAAGACTTGCGGCAGGTTGAAGTAGAAATGGTTGCCGGGGTGCGTTTCTGCTGAGTCAGGGCTGGGCTTGCCCTGGCGCATCGCCCATCCTTCCGGTGGATTGCCGCCGATGTTGCCACCGCTTTCGACCCAAATTTTGCCTCCGAGGCGACGGAGCATGCGATCGCAAATATTGAGCCCCAGGCCGGTGCCACCATAGCGCTGGGCAATGGAAGCATCTGCTTGGCTAAAGGGTTTAAATAGCTTGTCTAGGCCCGTTTGGCTGATGCCCAGGCCCTGGTCTCGTACCGAGAAGAGCACATCGGTTTGGGTAATTGAACAGGGACTGATCTGGACTGTGATTTGCCCAGCCTGGGTGAACTTGATGGCGTTGCTCAGCAGATTCTTGAGAATTTGCTTAAGGCGCTGGCGATCGCTCACCAGGGTGGGCTCCACCAGGGGAGAGATCTCGGCTTGCAAGGTTAGACCCTTTGCTTGGGCCTGGGAGAAAAACAGTTTCAACACTTCATCGATGCAATTGGCAAGCTCAAAGGAGGTAATGTCGAGGGAAAATTGGTTGCTTTCTAGGGCATCTTGCCGGGAGAAGTCCAGGACTTCATCTAGCATGGAGAGCAGCTCGCATCCGCCCTTGCGCAGCACTTCCATATGCTCTCGCTGTGGGGGAGGTAGCCCTTCTTCTAGGAGTAGGTTACTCATGCTGAGAATCGCGCTCAGGGGAGTGCGAATTTCATGGCTCACCGTCGCCAGTAGGTCGCTTTTGGCTCGATTGGCAGACTCCGCAGTCTGGCTCGCTTGGCGCAGGGCTTGCTCTGTTTGTTGGCGCTGGGTTTCCTGTTGGCGCTGTTCGGTGATGTCTCTGGCAATGGTCAGAACCCGTTCTTGCCCCTCGCCGTCAAGACGAATGCCGGAGCTGAGTGTGATACGAATTTGACCCTGGCGATCGCGGCTGTGCAGCTCCATCGTTTGAAAACGACCTTGACTGATTATTGCTTCATGGATTGCTTGGTATTGGGATGGGTCCACGATCATGTCTAGATCCCAGACTGTGTTGCCAAGTAGTTCTTCGCGGGTAAACCCTGAATGTTGGCAGAAGGCATCATTGACTTCTAGATAGCGGCCTTCCCCCATGACGGTGATGCACATGGGAATGGGATTTAAGTGGAATGCCTGGGAGAATTTAGCTTCGGAGCGAGCGAGAGCGGCTTCATCTCGGTGGCGATCGCTGACATCCTCGGTCAAACCTGCTAAGCGATAAATGCGGCCTGTGGCATCCCGTAGTGGAAAGCTGCGAGATCGAACCCACCGCTCATGCCCCTCGGGATGGAGGATGCGATATTCCAAGTCCACACTGATACCTTCGCTCCGGCGGCGTTCCATTTCCAGCTTGACTCGGTCATGGTCTTCGGGGTGGACTATGCTGTACCAATGGTCTGGTTCTTCGTACAGCGCTTGGCTAGAAAGACCCCAAATTTTCTCATAGGCAGGACTGATATAGAGCAGCCTGTAGGGATCTGCTTGGTAGATAAAGAAAATCTGATCGAGATTTTCTGCCAGTTGGGCAAACCTGGCTTCGCTTTCGAGTAGTGCGGCTTCAGCTTGCTGGCGAGCAATAACTCCCGCGATGATGCTGCTCAAGGTCTCTAGTTGCTTGAGATCCTCAGAAGTCCAAGTCTTGGCTCGATGAACTGCGTAAAAGGCGAGCCACCCTATGGGCTGTTCTGAGAAGTGAAGGGGCAGTACGACATAGGAACGGGCTTGGAGTTGTTGAGCGGCTTCGCGCTCGGGGCTCGCTTCAATGGGCAGGGCTTCCACATCGGGGATATGAATGGCTTGTTGCTGTTGCATCTGCCCCAGGGACCAGGGGAAGGCGTGACGCAGGATGGAGCGGAGGGGCTTGGTGAATGGAATGAGATTGTCGCGGTTCCACTCGTGGCAGCAGTGGGCTTCGCTGCCATCATGGTTATACAGAAAAATGCAGGCGCGATCGCAGTCGGTGAAGGTGGCGGTACGAGCCAACGCCTCGTAAAGGGCGGGGTCAATTTCCTCCTCCCGTAAATTGAGGAACTGGGTGGAAATTTGGGTGAGGAGGGCCTCAAAGGCAATGCGGTACTGGAGCTTAGATTGGGCCTGGTCATTTGCCTCTAAGGCTTTGAGGGCCTGGCTCAGTTGAGCAAGGGCCGTTTGAAGGGCAGGTTGAACGGTGGGGGTAACCTGGGCCACTGCTGTATGTTGAGGCTCCTGGGTCGCCGCCTGCGGTTGAGCCAGACTGGGCTGGGGTCGTTCCGGGGGCTGAACCATGCCCTGGGGAGCTGGCACTTGCAGGAGGAGTTGATTAATAAGGGCCTGTTGCAGCGCTTCGCGGGAGAGTTGTCCTAGGACTTGCTGTTGGTCATCTGCAACCAGAAAGTGGAGCGCGTTGCTTTCGGCTAAGGCTTGGAGGGCAATTTGGCGATCAGAGGCAGACGGTGTTGCTGGGCGAGATAGGACCGAGCTGGGCTGAGCAATCTCGCCCAAGTTTTGTTCCAGGGGGTTGGTCTGAGATGGTGTGGCAATGACGGCTAGAAGCTGACTGGCTGTGACGTAACCCTTGATCTGGAAGGCGGCGGAGGGAGAATCGGCTGAAAGGTTCTCGCGGCGGCGGCTCACCCAAAGGCATCCCTCGGGGTTGGATTGCAGCCAGGCGATCGCATTCCCCACGGAGGTTTCTGCCGAGAGAATGGTTCCGCAGCTTTCAACATTAAGCTCGTACCAATGGGATGACGTTGCGACCTGCATCCTGCTCCAGGTTTTAATTGCTGATGGTACAAATACTGAGTGGCCGTCAGTCCACCATAGGATGCTCTCTAAGGATTGGGAAAGTCCCTGTGGTCTATTTTTTTGGCAAAGCATCAAAACATTGAAGAGAACCCTCAATGTTCATCATGTTTCTCATCCTCTTCTTGGGGATATTTCTAGGACTGGGGCAAGACTGACTGGAATGGCGAAGAATTTTAATAGTACAAAAAAACTATTTATAGTTTTTTTGTACTATTATCCTGTTATGGCAATTGAACTAACGCCATCTGAACGGCATTCATTTCTGCGTCTCAAGACCGAAGGATATTCAACCCATGGGCTATTATTCCGCTCTGCTATTGGCCGCTACGACTCTGGTTTCTCACCGTGCCCTGCCGCTTACGGGGCTTTTGCAGCATTCTCTGTTGCTCCTGCTGGGGAGTGCGACGGCGGTGACTTTTGCGATACCTGTTCAGGCGGAAATTCTCACCGCGCTGTCCTTTGAACTAGATGAGTTTGGGAGTCGTCAGGCCATAGCAAGGCAGGTCGCTCCCTCGGGGGATAAGCTCGATCTGGATGCCGTAACTAATCCTCCTGCATCGGCGGCTGTGGTTAAGTCCTATGCGGGGCAGCTTGGGATGGTGGATCAGGTCATGATGCCCCAAGAAGCCAGTCAACCTGGGCATGTTTCGGCGATCGCCCCTAGTACAGTCCAGAACATAAAAGCGAGTACAAATCATCCAGACCCCATCCCCGCTCAATGGTGGGAGCAAGGTTCCGATTCCCCCATTGCCGTGGCGATCGGCAATGCTGAAGGCACTCGCCAGCCCGATGGTGCCAAAAACTCCGCCTACTACTGGCACCAAGATCCTGGCAATGGAGCGGATAACTTTGGCACGTTCAGCTACCAACATTTTCCGCTTGAACGTACCAGCGCCGTGCGAGCCGAAGCATCCGTTGCTGCCAAGCGAGACATTGCCGCAGCTCAGTCCCTGCCAGACATTGCCGACCAGGAACAAATGCATCGCCTGCGGGGCTTTTATCAGCAGCTCCAGCACCAGGCCCAAGAAAATAGCATTGTGCTCACTCCGCTTGAAATTCTCAACGGGCTGGACTTGATCAACCAGAGTGAGGCTGCGGGACTTGCCCAGGGAGGATATATCGATCGCCTCGTCAAAATGCGCAGCCTAGAAGAAGATCTCGAGGAGCAGATTAAAGAAGCTCGCTCTTGGTCCTACTGGCACCCCGAGCGCCGAGCCTGGGATGCGCCAGGCTTGGGCAATGGTTACAAGAATGTTCGTCGAGATCAAGACCGTCGCTTTGAGGCAATCAAGCGGGCCATGGAGGAATATATCCCCAATGGAAAAACACTCGTCGCCGAGCTCCCGAATGGTTTCCCAGCCCAGTCCGAAGACAATTATCAGAACTGGGTGAATGAAGAGAATCTGCTCGCCACTGCCGCCAGAGTGACCCAGGCTGATGCCCTCAGCTTTGGTCTTCGTAAAGTTGTGGCGATGACCGGTTTCGGTCAATAGACCGCTTGCACGAATGCAAATCCGCCCCCATCTCCCGACCCCTTGCCCCCAAACCCGGGGGAAGGGAACCTCCAAAGTTCCTCTCCCAAGCTTGGGAGGGATTTAGGGAGAGAGCCAGGATTTATGCAAGAGCTCTAATCACGTCTGTTTAGGCGATTTCTGCGAAAGCAAATTCTCAATGAGTGGTACGGCTCTGTCTTGGTCAGTTAAAACCAAGGTTTAGAGGGGAGTCAGTTCTTGAAATTCGCTGTAGGCCCCATCCTCGGATGGGCCTGTCACTCCGGCAAGAAACTCATCCTCATCCAGACCTCCGAAGTCATCGTGATCTGGATGGAAGTCATCAATGATGGGAATATCTGCCCCGTTAATAACGGCACCAAAGAAGGGAATCTGGCTCTCGCTAATGACCTCTAGGGTCTCGCTCAGCAAGCTTTCCTTGGTTTGACCTGGACGTGTGACGACGATGAAGCCATCCACCATGGGCTCCAGAAGAATGGCATCGTTATAGCGCAGGATGGATGGGGAATCGACTACCACAAAATCGAAGCGGCCCCGGCATTCATCCAGAAGGTTTTTAATCTCGCTGGATTCTAGGATGGCAGCGGGCTGACGTTGAGGGCCAGTGCTGGGGACGATGTAGAGGTTCTCTAGGCTGGGGACCAAGCGAATACAATCACCCGTGCTGCCGTAGTAATGCAAAGGTTCCAGAGTGGCACCAATGTCTGGAGCCACGCCGAGGGATTCGATCAGGGATGGTTTGCGTAGGTCTGCCTCAATCAGGGCGGTGCGCTTACCTGCACGGGCAGAGGCGATCGCCAGGTTATAAGCGCAATGAGTTTTACCTTCCTGGGCACCGGAACTCGTGACCAAAACAACCTTAGCCCCCTTGCCCCCCACCCGGCGCAGGGTGCTACGTAGGTGCTCATAGGCATTGAGGTAAGGCGAGCCCTCTTCGGTGATCACGGCGACGGTGCGGCCATCGTCTTCCATGCCCACCGGCAGGCGCACTTCCATTAAAGGCAGCATTTCCAGGATGGGGGCACCTTGCTGACGTAGGGCTTCTTGGATTTCTTCCTTCGTGTAGAAGCGGCCTTCCAACATGCTGAACAGGAAGACCAAGGCCCCCCCCACGAGTAGCCCCAGACCACTGCCACCTAGCATAAACATGATGGGATTGATGGGGGCAGCCAATTCCAAGGGTTCGACGCTGAAGGGGCGAGCCACTTGCAGGCTCGTGCTGGTTTCTGCTTCTGCGGCTTGGGCGTCAATCAAAGCAGCCTGGATGCGGTCATAGAGAGACTTTTTCAGGGCAGTTTCTTGGGCTAGGCGCTGCTGCTCTAGCTGTTTATTGGGAATAGAGGCATATTCGCCCCTGAGTTGCTGTTCGGTTTGTAGAGAGGCCTTGTACTGCTGCTCCAGGGTGTCCTTTTGGGTTTGGAGGCTCACGAGGGTATTTGCGAGCTGTTGGCGAGTGGGGTCCAGACTGCTATTTTGACGCAGCAGGGGAGCGCTTCCGGAAACTGCAATGGAGGCGGTTAATCCGTTGCCACCCACGACTTCGTTAGCCCGCTGGCGGAGCAAGTCGTTGTAGGCATTGAGTTGGTTTTGCAGCTCGATTATTTCGGGGTGCTCAGCCCGCAGATCTCGGCTGCGGATATTGAGCTGGGACTCCGTTTGATAAATCTGAGCCCGTAAGTTGGCGATGATTGGATCAGCACTGAGGGCGGAGGAGACGTAGGCTTGGTCGGCACTCAGGCCGAGGCGGCTTTCTAGACTGTTAATTTGGGCATCGACGCCTTCTAGGGTGAGGCGAATTTGGCGCTGCTGCTCTTTTGATCCTGCTAGGGCACCCACTAGGCTGCCGCTGCGGGCCGCAAGAATATCGGCTTCTTCTCGGCGGTTATAGTCCTGGAGATTTCGCTCTGCGCTTCGCAGCTCCTGGGTTACCTCCGGTAGGCGCTTTTGGATTTCTTCGATGCGAGAAATGAGGCGCTGGGAGTTGATGATGCGGCTTTGCTCGATCATGCTTTCCATAAGGGTCTCCACCACAATGGTGGCTTCCTCTGGATTGCTGCTGACGTAGTTGATGCCAACGAGAAATGGAGTTCCTTCTTCAGCGTTGGGTACCTGTACGGCGACCTGAAGCTTGCGAACCATGGCTTCGGGGTCTAAGGAAGCTCGTTGGGCGGTTGCTTCAATGATGTTGTCCGCCAGGAGTGCTTCTCTTGTGAGTTGCTGACCCGCTTGTTGGATTTGGCTACCGGTTTCTGAAAAGGTAGCTGAGGGTTGGCTGAGGGTGAGGGCTCCGCGCCCCTGGAACTGGGGTGTCGGTTCGGTTTGGGCTAGGCTCAATAGCCCGGCAATGGTAGTGGTGGTGGCAATGCTGGCCACGGGGATCCACTTGTATTTGCCGAGGGCGATGAGGTAGCGCTTGACGAAGGACATGGCAGCAGGGTGAAAGGGAGGGCGTTGGGTGCTGTTCGAAGGTTAAGGCTGGGGCTGACGGGGATCGTGAATTCAGGGGGTTATATGAACCATCTGATTAGCGACTGCGACTACTACTACTACTACTGCCAGGCCTGAATATGTTTGAGGCGCTATCGCTAATGGAATCGAAGAACAGCAGGAAGCCTAGGACATCTCTGAAAGGCTGGGTAAAGGTGTTGAGGGCAAAGCTGATTTTGGCGATCGTGCTGCGGCCAATGACGACGACATCGTTATCCTGTAGGGGCAAGTCGGAATTGGGGTTGCCTAGGAGTGCATCCTTGCCGTTGATTTCCTGGTTGATGGCTTGGCCTGTATCGGGGTCGTAGCGTACTAGGGCCATGGTGCGTAGGTTTGCGGTATTTAGCGGTATGCCGTTGATGGCATCGCGGAAGGTGCTGCCGCTGGGCAGGCTCAGGGTTGTGGCTCCGCCAGCGGCGTAGCTGAGTAGGCGCACCCGGATGTTCGGCTTGGCCAGGGTTGACTTGGCGATCAGGTTGCGGTTGTAGTTGGCGACGTCCACATCCATCAGTTTGGGGACGGCGACGACGTTGCCCTCTTCTAAGCGAAGGTTGGGCAACGGGGTGCCTTCGGCGAGGGGAGAATAGAGGTCTACATTTTCCGAAGCAAGGGCTCCGTTGCTGAGGGTGCGACGTACTTCTACAGCACGTAGGTCTGCGGAGTTGAGGCTGCCCCCGGCGACGAGGAGTGCTTCGGCAACGCGGCCGGTTTGCAGTACGTAGAAGCCGGGGCGGGAGACTTCGCCGACCACGGTGACTTGGACGGGTTGCTGGGAGGCTAGGGTAGAGCTGGAGACGAAGCTGCGATCGTAGTCTTGTGTGTTTGCCACGGTGAGCTGGGGGACTTCAATGATGTCGCCATCTTCCAGGCGCAGCTTTGGTGGATTGGCTCCGGTTACTAATGGGGAGTAGAGATCCAGCTGCTGCTGGATGGTGCGACCATCATTGAGAGCACGGCGTATGGTGACGCGGCGCAAGTCTGCGGAGGCTTGGATACCGCCTGCTAGGCGGAGCGCTTCGGAAATGTTGGGGTTGGTGAGGGGATAGTAGCCAGGGCTGGCGACTTTGCCCGTGATCGTGACTCGCACGGGGCGCTGGGAGAGTAATGACAGATCCACGTTGGGCTCAATCACATAGCGATCTAGGGCCATGCGGATACGCTCTTGGGCATCTGCGACGGTGAGACCTTGAACCTTGACCGCTCCGGCTAGGGGAAGGACGATCGCCCCTTCTGGGTTAATCGGCCCTTGTAAGTTCAGGTTGGGAAAGCGCTGAACGTTAACAAATAGGACATCTCCAGGACCGAGGCGATAGCGGCCAAATTTCTGTTCTTCAAAACCGGACTGTTGGCCATTTCCCTGACCGGGTACGGGGCGTGCAGGGGGCTCTGAGCCGGAATTGAGGCTGGGGCGTAGGCCTGGATTACTAAAGCTGCCGGGATTGCTGGGGCTGGGGTCGCGAATTTCTGGGTTAAAGCCGGGCTGTGAGCTAGCCTCGATCGCCTCGTCCTGGGCCCGTTTTAATTCCTGGCGAATGCGCTCCATGCGCTTTTCAAAGGCCTGCTGGTTCTCTGGAGAACGGGTGGCAGCGGGGGCGGCATCTTCAAAGGGCGTTTGGGCCAGGAGGCTGCGATCGCCCTGGGCCAAAATAACTGCGGTGAGTAGCAGAACCGGCAAGCTAATATTGACGCTGCTCAAGCCTAGGGCAACGGCAGATCGGCTGACTGAAGTGAGGCGATATAGGAGCGGGTTGGGGTTAGCTGAAGATGCCATGGTCAGTGTGGAATTACAGACAGGATTTAGAGCGAGCCAAGGGAAAAGGCGAGCTTGCGATGGGGCTTGAGCAGCCGAAAAGTGGGGGCATCCTACTAAATCCATATTTACAGTGCTGAGAGAACCTCCTCCGGGGTGTTTGAGTATCATTTTTTACTCAGCATTCAAGCATTTCGCTAGGCTCTGGATTAGGAGGCGACTGTGAAGACCTGTTCAATCGCGTCTTGAACTTGGGCAGCAACTGCTGTGAGGCTTTCACTGACCTCCTCTACTTCCCCTAGGGGTTCCATGGGTTGCATGAGCATAACGGCCATCCAAGGGGTGCGATCGCCCTGGAGTTGAGCACGGCGATCGCGCCAGAACCAGTCTCCAGGATTGGGGGTGCCGCTGTCGGGCAGGGCGTACCATTCCAGCAGGCCGTAGGTGCTCGCTTGGCTCCAACCCCGAAGGAGGCGGGCTTTGATCGGGGTTTTGCTTTGGGGAGGGGTTAGGTTGAGGCGGCTGATTTGATCTTCGGTCCAGCGGAAGTGGCCTTGGAGGTTGGTCCATTCCACTTTGGGCTTGTCGTTAGGGTCCAGTTGGGGATGGACGAGAACGAGGAGTTCGGTGCCAGGTTTGATGCCGTTTGTTTGGGGGCTGTCAGCTGTGGCAACGATGGTTTGGGCGGACCAGGTTTGTCCGGCAATTTGGACCTGTTCCTGGTTAGCCGTTTCCCAGCCAGGGAGGTTGAGACCCAGGCGGGGAATTTGCTGCATTTGCTTGAGGGCCGCGACTGGGGGGGCGCTTTGCCAGGCCCAGCTACCTTTGAGGTAGCCGGGGGCTGCTCCCATGAGAAAGATCGCCAGCATGACGCCGAGGATGACGAGTTGGCCGATGGGGATAGATCGACGAGAGGAAGGGGTCATGGCGCCAGAGAGTTGTTGCTGTGGGTCTTGGCGATGCGATTGCGCTGATTAGGCTTTATCCATTTTTTATCGGAGCTTTCTGGGTCTGTTGACCTGGGCTAAAAACCTCTGGTTCCGGGGATAAAGAAGTACTCGGCTACGAAAAAATAATTCCCGGATTTGGGGCAAAAGCGACAATATCTGAGCTGGAGGGACATTTGTTGGGAGCTCTGTTTTAGAGGGAGACCCTATTGCGATCGCCTCACCCACGGCGGCTGCAAAACTTGATGGACACCTCAGCCCGGATGACTTCACCCTGCCCACTGGCCTAGGTAAAATCAACTAATGAAGCTCGTAGGTCTTTGATCTCCGAATGAAGCAAACTCTGATAAAGCAGGAAAGCTTTGCCTAATCAAGCTCTCCTGCTCGACTTCTCAGCTTTTTCTCTGAATATAATGTCAACAATAAAATTCTAGTGAACCTACCCAATAAGTTTTACCGACAGTAGTTGCATACTTTTATACTACCCAGGTAGTTCATTTATTGAGAGACTCAGCTTACCCTCAACCTGTGTTTATAAAGAGAGCTTGGCTTGCTGTCTTGTACTCAAAAATCTCTTTTCACTAAAGAATAACAGCATTGAAATGAGGGGCATTCCTATGAATTTCAATCGATTAAAGAGTCATTTCATATATCTACGGTTGATCCACCCATTCATTGGAAATTTTCCATGCAACGATTGCTAAAAACGATAGGTTTTGCATCAGCCAGTACCATTGCGATGCTTCTGGGGCATGATGCTAGCGCTCATGCAGCCCTATTGGGAGATAGTGTCCATGGCCAGCTTGGTGTCACAGGGGAAGCGGCATTCTTCAATCAAACAGCTAATGTTGTGGACCCAGGAGTAGAGTTCGCAGTTGCTGGTCTTTCTGGCTCGACTATTACTATAGATGTGAAGGATGATGCATTTGATATTCTTTTCGATCTAACAAGTATTGTTGGTTTGGGTGCTCCTTTTACTTGGAGTCTCTCTGATCTAAATTGGCTCGATTCTCCCAAAACTATTGTGTCAGGCCTATCGCTAACTGCGGGTGATGCAAGCCTGATCTCCAGTACCTCTTTTACGGATGATTCTGTCACGGTTAACTTTGTAAATATCCGAACTCCACCAGCATCACAGGAATTTTCGTTTGATATTCAAATCTCTGATGCAGCTGCGATACCAACGCCTGCTCTACTCCCAGGGCTCATTGGCTTTGGTATGAGCATTGTTCGCAAGAAGCATCAGCAAGAAGTTGCTGCCTAAACGACCTAGCTGCATAACTTGAGTTCGACAAGAGGCAATACATCCTCTCCCCTAGCCCCTCTCCTAAAGGAGCGGGGAACACAGAAAAACTAAAAGCCTCAATCTTGCGTTTGCTTCCCTGTCTCCTTTAGGAGAAAGGGTTAGGGAAAGAGGTCGGCTGTTTGGATGTCGAACTCAAATTGATTAGAAGCCCTGGCATCATTGCTGGGGCTTTCCTTTTGCTCACAACTGGCATTGCATGAGACGCACTGCCATATGGCATCGCCATCTCCTCAGTTGGACTGAGACCAAATCCTAATAACTGTTTCCCTAAACTCTCTGTGAGCGAACAGCGGTTCGCCCCTACAGATCAACTGATGGGAATCGGGGGTCACCGAACCGGATTGGGAATGAGACCCGAATAGAGCTGTTCTGCTACGACCTTGCCGGGCTAAGGCCATTGGAGGCGCTATCTGCGTTGTCTCCCGGAATCGGCCAATAGGTCTCAATGCTAGTCAGCATCCAAAACACGCCGCCCAGCATAAACAGAGAAAATACATCGCCCCCCCAGCCTTCGTGGAGCCAGACAAAGGCACTGTCATTGCCGCCGCCATGGAAGACGCTGAGGACGGTATTGCGCAGTACGTTAGCGAAGAAGCTGAGGGCAACCACAGCCCCCATGAAGGTGAGGCTGCGGGAACGGGATTTCCAAAGGCCGGTCCAGTAGAGCAACATCAGGCCGACGTAGATGTTGGTGAACAGAAGCTTGAGACCTGCGCAGTAGGGGGCGACTTCGATGATTGCGCCGTCAGTGAAGTAGACGTAGATGTTGTTGACCGTCACGGGGTCGCCAAACAGGTTGAGGATGACGCCGATGAAGCTGGCAATGACCTGTTGGAGGGGCAGAACTTTCGTCGTAGCCAGGTAGGGCATGTCCGTGGGGACAGCCAGGAGGACTAGCAATAGCGGAAAGGCTTGCAGCTTGAGCCCGTCCAGGCCCTTGAGCCACAGGGCCATGCCCAGGAGTAGGGCGAAGAGGGAGAGGTTGACGATATCCGCTAGGCCGCTGAGATACATGACGGCGGCGAGGCCCAGGAATGCTGCTCCCAATAGGTTCTTGCGGTCGGCTAGGGTATTCCAGCGATCGCGATTTTGCCAGACGCAGTAAGCCGCCAGGGGAAAGCCCAACACGCCGTGACTGTAGTACTCATGCTCAATGCTGATGCTCTTGAACATCCAGCCATGGACCCAGTGGTAAAACAGGGGGCCATAGAGCAAGACGAGTCCGCCCAGGATGGCCCAGGTCGCCGGTGCCAGGGCGGGAATTTTAGAGCGGTTCACTGTGGAGCTGGATTGGGCGGTCATAGCAGGCGTTTCCTTCACCAAACGAAGGTGTAGACGATTGGGATTGGGTAAATGCGGGGACGATGACCGGCTCATGACCCCTCGGCAAATCAAGCTGGGGCCATTTCAGATCATTTCGAAACTAGTGACTTCCCTTGGGGCGTTGCCTGGGAATTCTCACGGATGTTTTAGGTCGCTTGAAGCTCTCGCTGCTCCGGGATTGCCGATGGTTGAGGGGCTTGTTCCTGTAGGGCGATCGCTTCTGCGAGGGCGTCCACAACGCGCTCGACCCGTTGCTCGCCCAGGCCAGGGAACATGGGCAGGGAAAGCATGGATTGGCTGTGGCGCTCCGCTTGGGGGAAGTCACCCAAGCTGTGACCGAGGTTGCGGAAGGCAGGCTGGAGGTGGCAGGGCAGAGGATAGTGAACGCCGGATTGTACGCCCCGGGCTTCTAGATCTACCTGGAGCTGTTTACGTTCGATGTGCTGGGGCAGCATTGCGACGTAGAGGTGGTACACATGGCCCTCACCGCTGTGGTTCACCAGGGGGCGCACTTGGGGAAGTTGTTCGGCGAGGAGACGGTCGTAAAGGCTTGCGATGTGGTTGCGATCGCGGTTCCAACCGTTCAAATGAGGCAACTTTATATTCAGCAGTGATGCCTGGATGGTGTCCAGACGGGAGTTTGTGCCAAATTCCGTGTGGAAATACTTTTTCGGAGCCCCGTAGTTCCGCAAGCAGCGTAGGCGATTGGCCACCTCAGGTTGGGCGGTGAGCACGATGCCTCCATCTCCCAATGCACCCAAATTTTTGCTGGGGTAGAAGCTAAAGGCCGCTGCAATGCCGACGGAACCCGCCTTGAATCCATCCCGTTCAGCCAAATGGGCCTGGGCTGCATCTTCAAAAATTATCAGGTCATGGGCGGCGGAAAAGGCGAGTAAAGCCTTGGGCGAGACCATTTGCCCGTAGAGGTGAACTGCAACCAGGGCTTGGGTGTCTTCTCGCACGGCGGCGGCGGCGGCAGTCAAATCAATCAGTCCGGTCTCAGGGTCGCAGTCCACCAATATGGGGGTGGCTCCCGTGCGCAGCACACCAATCAGCGTTGCCACAAAGGTATTGGTCGGCAAGATGACGCTGGTATTGGGACCTAAACCGCAAGCCTGGAGACCCAGGGCCAGGGCATCGGTACCGCAAGCGACACCCACGCCATAGCTGGCTCCACTGGCTGCCGCAAAGGCCTGCTCAAACTGCTCCACTGCCTGGCCCATGACAAAGTCGCCTCGGGAGAGGAGCCCCTGGAATGCCAACTCAAAAGCCACCTGGAGAGGCTCATGCATGGGATGAAGATCGACGAAGGGAATCTTCCCCACAGGGGCTGTGGTTGATGTCATGGTGGTGCTGAGTTGAAGAAGCAAGGCTGAGTTGCTGCAAAGCGCTGGATAGCTCTGCATTGTTCTTAGCCTTCCCAATTTGGCAGCTGCCCCATAGCTGGGGAAATTGCCTATACTGGCTGCACATTTTTGGTGCACTCTTGAGAGCTCAAAATCTGAGCCGGTTTAGAAAGCGCCTAATAGGCTGCTCCGCTGAACCCAGAGTTTGGATCACTTCATCCTTAAGCCTCTCGTCTCGAACCACCTGAATACTGCCTAACTCAATGCAACACAATCGGCCCTGAAGTGAGAATGGACCCATGAACTACGCCGCCGCTCGCGAACTCGTTTCCAGCCAACACATTGTTGATCGTTCCGATACGCTCCTAGGCCATTTGCGCCAAGGCAAGCCTCCCATTCCAGGCCAAGTGACTTCTCTTCTGCTCGCGTTGAAGACGTTATATGACCAGCACCAAGGCCAGCACCAATTAGATCGGGAGCTGGTAACTTTGCTTCATCAACTCGCCTGGGAAAGTCACCTTTGTTTGGAGAAGGGAGCTGAATCAGGTGTAGTTTGGCCTCCGCTCTTGGCCGACGATCTAGGCCGGGTCGCGGCGGCTGTGCAGGGCATTTTTGCTGGGGTCTGGCCTGATATTCATCACCGCTGAATGCCTATTTGATAAATCAAAAAGAGAGGGGCCGGGAAATTTTCCGACCCCTCTCTTTTTGGGTTTGAGCTTCGTTATGCCTAGGCTGTTATGGGATTAACGATTGCGCAGTTCAGCTTCTACTTTGTCCGCATCGCTCTTGAGAATGAGTTGGACTTGTCCGCTGTAAGCCTTGCTGCCATCAGCCGGTTGAACAACTTCGATGAGGTAAGCAAAGCGATCGCCAATGCGCACTTCTCCGCGACGAGCTGCCTGCAATTCCGTGCGACGGTTACGGGACTGGGCCACATCAAAGGGACCGGGATAGCTATAGGTGGTACGGGCCTGCTGGAAGTCTTGATACACATCCAAGCCATAGATGACGCGCAGGGACTCCTCTAGGCGATCGCGGGTCACGCCATTGGCAGCGTCAAAGAAGCTCAGGGTCTCTGTACGGATGGCTCCCTTGTTTCCCGTGGGGGCAAGGCGACCGGGGGGAAAGACCGAAGCTTGGAAGGTAAATCGCTGGGCGGCGGAATTGGTCTTGCGGACCAATAGGCGCTCACCGCTGCTGGGCTGGAGGGTGGGATGGGCTTGAATCCAAGCTTCCACCTCTTCGGTGAGCTGACCTGGCAGGGCGGCGGCAGGACCTGTGGTGGCCAGGGTATTGCCCGCAAGGACTGCGATCGCAGTAACCAGACTCAAACAAACATGCTTCATTGTGCGTTTCTCCAGAGGCTCTTCGGCGATCATCGGGAAGTCCAGTGACATAGGCAAGTGAGACAGAACAGGTCATTCAAGACGCTTAGCGACCCAAGAAAAGTTCCTCAAATCCCCTCACAGTCTTAGCTGCGCCCCTTGACGTCATGAATTTTTTGGCCCTGCCAGTATAAGGGGCCTCGCTCGATTCCGCATCTCTGCGGCAGCGTTTGCCTCAATCTTGCCCAGAGTCACTTCATCGGATGTCGATCTTAAGCAGGTTTATGGGCCACCCAATATTTGCTGACGAAGTGAGTAAAGACTTCAACTTGGCCAAATCCAGCCTTGTCGAGACGAGCTTCTAAAGAGTCCTGGATATAGTCGCAGTAAAACGGTTCATGGAAAGTGGTTTGAAAGTTCTCCAAAAAAGGCTGTATTTCTGGCATATCAATTGCCTGGATTGAATCGCAAATGATGAAGGTGCCGCCAGGCCGGGTCACGCGGAATGCCTCATCAATAACCCGCTGACGCACGGGACCCGGCAGCTCATGGAAGAGAAAAACGCAGCTGGTGCCTTCGAAGTAGTTGTCCTGGTAGGGCAGGGCTTCCGCATTACTCTGAATGAGCTGGGGCAAATCTTTGGTTTGGTTTCCAAAGGGATTGAAGGGGAGGAAGTTCGAGACCTGGGACAGTAGCTCATTGGCCTTGCGTAAGTAGGCCTGCGACAAATCTGTTCCGAAGAGCTGGGCCTTGGGAAAAGCACCGCGCAGCATTTTCAAGGTGCGGCCCGTGCCACAGGCAATGTCCAGAATGCGTAGCTCCCGCTCCGGCTGTTCAAATTGCTGCATACCTCGCCTAAGCGGTGCCAAGATGCGGCGGCGCATGGCGTCAGCGGTGCCATTGAACAGAAGCTCCACCTGGAGGTCGTACAGCTCGGCGGACTGGTCGCTGAGGTAGCCGTCGGTTTGGTTGTGGAAGTTGCGGACGTAGTAGCTGGGATAGCCTGCGGTTTCGATGTCGGGGGAAAATTCTTTGGTGCGCTGCTCTCGCGATCGCTCCCAGGTGCTGGGGATATCCAAGCAGACCCAGGGGTAAACCTTGAGGAAGCTATCCCAAGGATTGTCAAAGAGAATTTCGCTAGGATAAATCCCCTGTTCCGCATCCTGCCAGTCCTTCTTAAGAAGCGTCTCCGTTCTTTGCTGCAGGTCTTGGAGCAATTCAGGTTTGACAGACTTCAATAAGGCCTTTTGAGCTTCGTTAGGGGGAGAGACCAGATTGAAGAGCTGGTTGCTGACGGCCTTGTGGGCTAAGCCAAAGTAACTCTTGCCCTGCTGGAGGGTTTGATAGGTCAGCTGGGTTAGGAAGTCTGTCATGGCTGGGGCGATCGCGTTCTGATAAATCGACATGAGACGCCAACGGAATGAGTGGCCTTAGCCTGGAGTCCCTGAGCCAGACCCCGAGGAGTGACTACTACCGCTTGTCTTTAACAAATGTAACGAATAAATCCCAAGGGCTCAATCTGCATCCAGACAAATATCGAGCCTTCAAGCTGTCATATCCCCTGGCCCAGAGCATTCTGACTTTAGCGAGATCTAGCCGGAGTCGATTCCCCTCTGAGGAAGTGCTTCGGGCATGTCAGCAAAAAATGACAATTAGGCTTTTCTTAGAGACTTTTTGAGAAAAGTGCCTTACGATACAGAAAGAAATCATTCGTTCATTTCCAGAGGCCAGGGAATCCCTTGACTGCTCAGAAACGGAAGTAGGGAGTTCGCTCCCGAAGGAACGCGCCTCAATTTCACTAATTGCCTAATTAGGAGGCGAATACAATGACCCTTAACTATCGTGGTTTGAAGTACGAAGTCACCGCCGCCGCTCCCGCTGCTGCGACACCTCGCAAAGGGACCTATCGCGGTGCCGCTGTGGACTTCTCTCAAATCAAGTCTAAGTCCAGCGCTGGTAGCACCATGACCTATCGCGGCTCTGCTTACACTGCGGCCTAGGACATTTCGTCAACATCCCCTTGGATCGCGGTATTATCCACCCTTAAAAAGACTGTAGAGCCCCACTTAGCCCCTGCTAGGTGGGGCTTTTGGTTTGGAGGCCAGCCTGAGCTCCAACAGCATATTAAGTTTCGTAAAAAAGAGAGGCTTCAATCCCTGTATTCGGTGACAGGCGGTTATTTGACGCGAGGCTGCATGATAGTCTTTGATCCAAAGCACAACAATTATCCTTGCGCTTCCCAACGCTAAACGACTCTGAATGCTGGGTTGGCATTAGTGAGCGGCATCGTACAGGAAACCAGCAACGGCCTCCAGGCCTGCGCCTTTTTATAAAACTTTTTGGGAGACAAGTTTCATGCGGGATGCGGTAGGCGGTCTCATTGGAACCTATGACATTTCTGGTCGCTATTTGGACCAGAATGCGATCGATAACCTGAAGTCGTATTTCACCCAGGGTGAAGCCAGGGTGAAGGTTGCTGCGATGATCAATGGCAATGCTGCAGATATTGTGACAAATGCAAGTCTGCGTCTGTTTGATGTAGTGCCTGAGCTACTGCGTCCAGGCGGATATGCCTATACCACCCGTCGCTATTCTGCTTGCCTGCGGGATATGGATTATTATCTGCGCTACTCCAGCTACGCAATTGTGGCTGGTAATAATGAGGTGTTGGATGAGCGGGTTCTCCAGGGACTGCGTGAGACCTATAACTCATTGAATGTGCCCATTGCCCCCACGGTGCGTGGCATTCAGTTTATGAAGGAAGCCGTTCTGGGAATGGCGTCTGAGGCTGGTATCTCTGACACCAGTTTCATTGAGTCTCCCTTTGACCACATCTGCCGTGACTTTAGCGAAATCAGCATCTAGCTCAGGCAAGCGCGTATGCTGAAAGGGCGATCGCTTTGCCAGTCAGCGGCACTAGCGATGGTCCTATTTAGAACTGTTTATCCGATTCTCAATCTGCAAAACTAATGGTCATTCTCTTTCAACTGCTACTCACGGCGCTGGTTCTCTTCTCCTTCGTCATGGTCGTAGTGGTTCCCGTTTCCTACGCTGCTCCCAGTACCTTTGGTGGTAAGTCAAAACAGCTCATTTTGCTAGGTTCTGTCGTTTGGGGTGCTTTGGTTGTGCTCGTCGGCGTATTTAATTATTTTGTGGTCTAGGACTACAGAAAATTAAGCGTCAACGATTTTGCAGGGTGAGATTCTATCCCTGCGAAGGTTGTCAGTAACCGATAATGGGTCCAGGGTGAACTAATTCGCCCTGGACCTTTGTTCTTTGGAACAATAGGGTCCGATGGTCATCATTCAGGAAACCTAGGAAAGTCCATGACAGTTTTTGAGGGGCGCTTTACAGATACCCAAACCCTGCGGTTTGCCATGGTGATTGGTCGCTTTAATGACATGGTCACCGAGAAGCTGCTGTCGGGTTGCCGTGACTGCCTGCTGCGCCATGGCGTCGACCCAAATCCCGAAGGGACTCAGGTCGACTATGCCTGGGTGCCGGGCTGCTTTGAAATCCCCCTTGTAGCTCGTAAACTCGCTGTCAGTGGCCGTTATGATGCTGTGATTTGCTTGGGAGCGGTCATTCGCGGTCAGACTCCTCACTTTGACTATGTCTCTGCAGAAGTCTCTAAGGGCATCTCCGCTGTCTCGATTCAGACGGGCGTACCAACCATCATGGGGGTGCTGACTGTGGACACGATGCAGCAGGCTTTGGAGCGGGCTGGGATTAAGAGCAACCTGGGTTGGAGCTATGCCATGAATGCGATTGAGATGGCAAATCTGATGCGGGATATGTCCTTGACTCTAGGGGAGGCAGGCCAGCCTGTCCTGGAAGAAGGGCGTCCTAGTCCGTTGCGCCAGGCGAGGTTAGAAGGGCAAGCCGGAACAGAAGCCTAGTGCTTCCTTGAGGGAATCTTATTCTTCTAAGGGGTTGAAAATTTGATTTGGAGGCCCGGACCATTTAGAGGGGCGGGTCTCTTCGTTTTTGCGCTGAGAAAGTTCTAAAAAGCTGTTGACATTGGTGTCAGGGTTTGGGAATGTATAACTCGTGCGCAAAACGCACGACGCGCAATGCGCGGGTGTAGCTCAGTGGTAGAGCGCGACCTTGCCAAGGTCGATGTCGAGAGTTCGAATCTCTTCACCCGCTTTATAAAACCCATTTAGGTTTGAGCCTTTAGATGTCGATTTCGGCGCTTTTTGGCTATCTCGTTTGGTTAGCTCAGGACATGCCTCCTAGACTGTTTGATGAGGTCTAGCTCGGTCCTAAATATGGTTAAGCCGTCTCCAGAACCCATTTGCTGTGAACAGGATTACCCCTGCCCCTGCAATTGTGATGGTCGTCTGGTCAGTATTGCTTTGACGGAAGCGATGGGCTGTTTCCATTGTGAGCAGTTATTTGTCTTGGTGGAGGGAGGTCTTGCGATCGCAAAGCCTACGGCTCACCCCTGGACCGGCTGGCGCTGGCGATGGACTAGACAGGGGTGGTACCGTTCCAATGGGGGGTGGCTGCTCAGCCCAGTGGGGTTAGCGCTCTCTGTTGTGGGGGTTACTTTGGCTGGAGGTTTACTCTGTGCTGGGTTACCTTTGCCCAATGTTCAGTTATTCGTTGGATTGGTGGGTGCGGTTAGTGGCTTGCTGCTATTGCTCATCCTGGTGATGTTATTCAGCTTTCGACCATGGCGGGATTGAATAAAAATGACCCAAGAGCCTGAGCTTGATGGGCTAGATGTATTGCTTCCTTCTTCGCTGGAGGAAGAGTCTGTTCCTCCAGGGGGAGCTCTGGGCGATTGGACGCGTCGTTCTGCCCAGGCTGCAATGGCTTTGGAGGATTTGCCTGCGGGATTGCGTTCTGCGGGGCTGCGGGGGATGGCTGCGGCGATGAAGGCTGCCCAGGATGAGATTCTGGAGGCCAACACGCTGGACCTGGAAGCAAGCCAGGAGATGGCGGTGCCGGAGTTGCTCCAGGATTGGCTTAAATTAACCCCCGAGCGCCTTCAGGGGGCTGTCTGCATTCTGCGGGAGCTGGCGGAGTGGCCTGACCCCATGCAGCAGGTTGGAGCGGCTAGCTATCAGCCCGAGCGAGGTCAAGCCTATACCCAGCGATCGCCCCTAGGGGTCGTTGCTTTTCTATCCGAGGCATTTCCAGAATTGGGGGCGATCGCCGCTGCCCTCTGCCTGCGCACCGCCAATGCCCTGCTGTTGCGAGGGGGAAGTGAAGCGAGCCATTCCAATGCCATCATTGTCGAGGTGCTTCGAGGTGCATTGGAAAACGCGGGACTACCGACCGACAGCCTTTTGCTATTGCCAGGTGAAGTGGGGTCGCTCTCTGCCTTGCTGAGTCAGAGCAATGATTTGGACTTGGTCATTCCCTATGGACGCCCTAGTTGGCTTCAGCAGGTCATGCGTCAGTCGGTGATTCCCGTGCTGCCTACGGCGATGGGTAATTGTTATCTCTACTGGGGTAGCTCTGCTCCTTTGGAAACGGTGCGCTGGATGATCATTGACAGTCATTTGGGTGAGCCCGATGCAGTCAATGCGATAGAAAAGGTCTTGCTGCCGCCGAGTATTAGTGAAGCCTCTTTGCAGATGCTATGGAATGATTTGCTGGAGCGGGGCTTTGAATTGCGCGCAGATGCAGGGTTGGTTGAGTCCTTTTCGAGCTTGGCGCTGGCCGAGGATGGGGAATGGGATCGGCCTTATTTAAGTCCAACGATCGCCTTCCGCACGGTCAGTGGCCTGTCCGAGGCAATCGCCTGGATAAACCGCCATAGCAGCGGTCATGGGGATTGCCTGGCGACGGATGCCTATGGGGAAAGTCGGCAGTTCACCTTGGGGCTTCGCAGTGCCATGGTTTACGTCAATGCTTCTCCTCGGTTTGAAAGGCGTCCCAGTAATGGTGGAGAGATTGCTCTGGGGATGTGCAATGTGACGGGGGCTCGAACCGGACGCATTGGCCTAGATGCCTTGACTCAGATGACTCAGATTGTCTTGGGTCAAAAGAAATAGCGCCTTAGCACGAGATTGAGCCTGCGAGATTGAGCGTAATTGAGCTTTGGGCTTGGGTTAGGCCATCACCCTGCTGTAGGGTGATCTGTAGCTTTGCCCAGTTCAGGCTATTTCGATACATCACGATGCCTCGGTAATGACAGGAATGAATTGGCTCTGGTTTGTAATTGGCATTGGGGTTGGCGCTGTGGGGCAGCGGTGGTTGGGCCATCGCCAGCGGCAGCATCTCAGTTTGACGGAGCAGCCCGTGGCGCAGCCCGCCATCCCAGGACTAGGGGGAGAGTCTACGCTGACTGAGGAAGCGTTCCAGACTCCGATTGAAAGGGAAACTGACACTCCATCGAAGACTGTCACTGCTGTTCAGGCGGATCACGGTGAAGCTGAGGCAGATGCTGGGAAACAGCTTTGGATCGCCTATGTGCGGGCTCTGGAACGGGCTCAGTTCCAAGGGGGATTTTTAGCACGATCTGCCCATGAGTTGCGATCGCCCCTCAGTAGCCTCATGGGTTTACAGCAGCTCATCCTGGCGGACCTGTGTGATGATCCAGCCGAGGAACGACTATGTGTGGCCCAATCCTATGAGGCGGCCCAGAATCTTCATCGCTTGATGGATCAGCTCATTCGCATCGCCAAGCTAGAACAGGGCTCTCAGCGACTCGATATTCAGCCCATTGCCCTGGATGTGCTGCTGGAGGATGTTGAGTCTTTTGTCCAGCTACAAGTGGCGGATCGCAATGCGCGCTTACATCTAGAGTTACCCGCCCAGCCCGTCTATGCCAGGGCTGATTACAACAGCCTGCGCCAAATCTTCGTCATGCTGGTGGAGATGGCACTGGGGCAAAAGGCCACTGAGATTCGGGTGAGCTTAACACCTGAGTCGGCTGGCGTGGCTTTGAACATCTGGACAGATCAACCCCTGATTCCGATTCAGGAGCTGAAGATGCAATTTCAGGATGAGTCTGCTGGGCTGTGGCAACGGGAGCAGTTGATTCAGTTGAAACAGTCTCTCGCCCAGGATCGGGATGGGAGCTTTGTGCCCCACCGTTTGTCTCCAGGCATGGTCTTGCTGGTAAGCCAGTTGCTGTTGGACTTGAATGGGGGCAGCCTGAAGCTTGCGCCGACTTCTGGAGAGTCAGCTACAGAGCTTTCCCCAGATGAAGCCGCTCTCGGGGAGACCGCCAGCGGCCTGAGTCAGGGCTGTAACTTGAAGTTGTGGTTGCCTTCGGCTTAGTCCTTTGATTGGGATTTAGTTGGGCTGTGGGACTTCGTTGGGGTGACCCGAGGAGGGTAACGAAACCGAAATGACTTCTAACTCCACGCCTGTGGACTTCCCGCTGGTGGGAACGGATTCGATGGATTGCTGATGAAGCACCATGGTTGTGCTGCTGTTGCGCTGGAAGCCGACCCGCTCGTAAAACTTTTCTTTGAACGTGGTCATGAGGTAAACCCGCTCAACTCGATTGACGTGGGGATGGCTGAGTACAGTCTCTACCAGCTTTCGGCCAAGGCCCTTGGATTGGTGCTCTGGGTGAACCACAACGTCCCAAATGCTGGCCCGGTAGACGCCATCGGAGGTGGCACGAGCAAAGCCCACTAGCTGGTTGTCTTGCCAGGCGCTGACAACGGGATTACTGTGGGCGATCGCGGTTGCTAAATCTTCAACGCGGCGATCTTGGGCCCAAAATGCTGCCACCTGAAATAGTTCCAGAAGTTGCTGCATATCGAGCTTGCAGCTTAGTTTTTCTTCCTGGGTATTTCCGTGAATCGAAATCTGAATGGAGGTAGGATTCATGAGCTGGGGTCCATAGGGATGCTCTAGCCAAGACGATGCCAGAGCAAGTACAGTCATTCGCTGTTAGGGCCAAGGTTGCGAAACGATCTCGACTCATTGCCTCGGCTGCTGCTCATCCACCCCAACCATAGAGGATGTCAATGGATACGACTGTTCCTAGGGGACAGTTTTGATGCTATCCCCAGACTTCAGATACAGTTTCAATAAAGTTCTCGCAACGATCTCACGGGGTTAGGATATTGCGATTCACGTTACTGTCTGCCACACCTAAAATGGTCGTCCCACCGAGCTTTGATCGCTCCTGAGCGGCTTCCACGATGGGTGACTAGGCTCTATCGGAAGGTTGATAGCTTCGTTACTTTCTGGGGCTCTGATGGGAAACTTCTCTACACTTAAAACTACCCAATCCCTCGCTGTCATTCCCACCGACTTCTCAATGCAGTCCAGGGAAAATGCTTGATCGCTGCTGAGACGATTTGTTTTTGATGCTTTTTTGAGCCATTGCCCTATGCTCCAGTCTCAACCTGCTGATGATTCTCACGCGCTTTCGAAGCCGCCGCTAGATCGTCGCCCTCGTCCTCGTCGAGTGTCCCGCGATCGCAGCCGTCGCTTTGCGCTGGGCTTGGTGGCGGGGGTGACGGGGGTGAGCTTGCTCCTGGGTTGGGGCCTATCTAGCTTGAGTCAAGCAGCCACGCCTTTAAAGCTTTTAGCAGCTCAGCCCGCATTGCTGGCCCAAGCAGCTCCGAATCAGGCAGCCGAGCTGCCGCGTACCGTGGACTATGTGCCAGAGGGGGCTCGACTGGGCCAACGTTTGTACTTAGAAAACTGTGCCACTTGCCACATCGGTGTGCCACCCGAAACCCTGCCTTCCGAAGCCTGGCGCAACATCATTCAAGATTCCAGTCACTACGGAACAGAGATTCGTCCTCCAAGGGACCCATCTCTGGGCTTGATTTGGACCTACTTACGAAGCTTCTCACGGCAGAGATCCAATGGGGAAGAGCGCGTGCCCTATCGGCTGGAACGATCTCGCTACTTTAAAGCCCTCCATCCCGACGTCACCTTGCCGTCTGAAGTCTCCTTGGAAAGCTGTGCCACCTGCCATCGCGCTGCCCAGCAGTTTAGCTTTCGCCCCTGAGAAGAGGTGTTTACTAAGCCTTAATACTGTAGGGATTCTTCAATGATTTACGGAGGTGGTACGACCGTTCTCGCTTGGAGGAGATCGGAGTAGAAACGGTGCGGTTATACCCAATTGAGCCCTACCGCTGCTTCGAAACAGCAGTGATAGGATAAATGAAGAAATAAAACTGTCGCCTTACCTTCCTGCTTACATCATGCTCAAAGCTCTGCTGGGCGATCCGAACGCGCGAAAGCTGAAGAAATATAAGCCCTCCATTACCGAGGTTGCTCTCTACGAGGAAGACATTCAAATCCTCTCGGATGATGAGCTGCGCGGAAAGACAGCAGAGTTTCAGGAAAAGCTGTCTAAGGCGAAGACCTATAAGCAGGAGCAAAATATCCTGGATGATATTTTGCCGGAAGCTTTTGCAGTTGTTCGGGAAGCGGGTAAGCGCGTCCTGGGCTTGCGTCACTACGACGTTCAATTACTAGGGGCGATGGTTCTCCACGAGGGCCAGATCGCGGAAATGCGAACGGGGGAAGGTAAGACCCTAGTGGCTACGCTGCCTGCCTATTTGAATGCGCTGTCTGGCAAGGGCGTCCATGTTGTAACGGTGAACGACTATCTAGCTCGCCGTGATGCTGAATGGATGGGCCAGGTTCATCGTTTTCTGGGCCTCACAGTGGGCTTGATTCAGCAAGGCATGAGCCCAGCGAATCGCCGGGAAAACTACAACTGCGACATCACTTACACCACCAACAGTGAGCTGGGCTTCGACTACCTGCGCGACAACATGGCCACCACCATTGAAGAGGTGGTTCAGCGTCCCTTCAACTACTGCGTTATCGATGAGGTGGACTCGGTGTTGGTGGATGAAGCTCGCACACCACTGATTATTTCGGGTCAAGTGGAGCGCTCCAGTCAGAAGTATCTACAAGCTGCTGAAGTGGCAGCCCAGTTGGAATGCTCCACTACGAACCCCAACACCCGTGATGCAGCCTTGGAGGACCCCGATGGGGACTACGAGGTGGATGAAAAGGCTCGTAATGTTTTGCTCACCGATGAAGGCTTTATCAAAGCCGAGCAACTCCTGGGGGTAGATGATTTGTTTGATCCCAAGGACCCCTGGGCTCACTACATTTTCAATGCCATTAAGGCCAAAGAATTGTTCACCTGCGATGTTAACTACATTGTCCGCAACGATGAAATCGTCATCGTCGATGAGTTTACGGGGCGTGTTATGCCCGGTCGTCGCTGGAGTGATGGCTTGCACCAGGCGATCGAAGCCAAAGAGCACGTTGAGATTCAGCCCGAAACCCAGACCCTGGCATCTATTACCTACCAAAACTTCTTCCTGCTTTACCCCAAGCTGGGTGGCATGACCGGCACTGCTAAGACGGAGGAGACGGAATTTGAGAAGACCTACAAGTTAGAAGTCAGCATCATTCCGACGAACGCTAAAATCCGGCGTGAGGATTTGCCGGACGTGGTTTACAAGACGGAGCCTGCCAAGTGGAATGCTGCGGCTTTGGAATGCAAAGACATGCACGAGCAGGGTCGGCCTGTGCTGGTCGGTACCACCAGCGTGGAGAAGTCTGAGGTGCTCTCTCGCCTACTGGCCGAGCTGGAGATTCCCCATAACCTACTCAATGCCAAGCCGGAAAACGTGGAGCGCGAAGCTGAAATCGTGGCCCAGGCCGGTCGCGGTGGTGCGGTGACTATTGCCACGAACATGGCTGGGCGTGGCACGGACATTATCTTGGGGGGTAACGCGGAGTATATGGCTCGCCTCAAGGTGCGGGAATATTTTATGCCTCGCTTAGTGCGACCTGAGGACGATGATGTCTTTGGGGTGGCCCAGGTGGCGGGCGTGGGCGATCGCGACAAAGCCGAAGGATTTGGCGAAGGCAAGAAGAAGAAAACTTGGAAGGCCTCTCCCGATATTTTCCCAACAGAGCTTTCTTCTGAGCTAGAGCAGCAGCTTAAGGCTGCGGTGGATGCTGCGGTGAAGTCCTACGGTGAGCAAAGCCTGGCTGAACTGGATGCGGAGGAGAAAATTGCTGTGGCAGCGGAGAAAGCGCCCACAGAGGACCCTGTAATTCAGCAACTGCGTGAGGCTTATAACGCCATTCGTCATGACTATGAAACATTCACCGATACCGAGAATGAGAAGGTTCTGACTGCGGGTGGCCTCCATGTGATTGGTACGGAGCGTCATGAGTCTCGCCGAGTGGACAACCAGCTACGAGGTCGAGCTGGTCGTCAGGGTGACCCTGGTTCGACAAGGTTCTTCCTCAGTTTGGAAGATAATTTGCTGCGGATCTTTGGGGGCGATCGCGTCGCAGGTCTGATGAATGCTTTCCGTGTGGAAGAGGACATGCCGATTGAATCCGGCATGTTGACCCGCTCCCTGGAAGGGGCTCAAAAGAAAGTTGAGACCTACTACTACGACCTGCGTAAGCAAGTGTTTGAGTACGACGAGGTGATGAACAACCAGCGTCGTGCCATCTATGCTGAGCGTCGCCGTGTCTTGGAAGGTCAGGACCTGAAAGAGCAGGTGATTAAGTATGCCGAGCTGACCATCGATGAAATCGTTGAGTACTACATCAACGTTGAGCTGCCCTCTGAGGAATGGGAGCTTGAGAAGCTGGTTAGTAAGACCCAGGAGTTTATTTATTTGCTCCAGGACCTGGAAGCCAACCAGTTAGAAGATCTGTCCGTCGAGGAAATCAAGACCTTTCTCTACGAGCAGGTGCGCATTGCCTATGACCTCAAGGAAGCCCAGGTTGATCAGATCAAGGGTGGCTTGATGCGTCAAGCAGAGCGATTCTTCATCCTTCAACAGATTGATACGCTTTGGCGTGAGCACCTCCAGCAAATGGATGGCTTGCGGGAGACGGTGGGTCTGCGGGGGTATGGCCAGAAGGACCCACTGATTGAGTACAAGACCGAGGGCTTTGAGCTGTTCTTTGAGATGATGACGGCAATGCGTCGTAATGTGGTCTTCTCGATGTTCGAGTTCCAGCCCCAGCCTCAGCCCGCATCTCAGCAGGTGGAAGTGGAAACGGTGTAGATTTCGTTTCCAAAAGCATGCCATCAAAAATGCGGTCCCTCAGAATGGGTGGGCCGCATTTTTGATTTGCGTTAGGGGTCGGGTCTTCCGAGCCTGCCTTTTGCCATTGCATTGTCCCATTGCTATCGATTGCAATAGCCGACGATGGAGCGGTAGGAGCCCGCCCCTACCTAGGAGTGGAATCATTTGCCTTGGGATTACCCTTGGGGAATCAGCAGGCGGCTCATGTTGCGGCCATCTTCCAGGGGGAGGAAGTCCAGGCTGCTACCCAGTTGTTCTGAGAGGCGCTGGACGAGGCTGAGGTTGAGGCCCGTGCCATCTTCTAGTAAAGACTCGACGAGGGGATCGTTAGGGTCGGCGCTGGGCTGTAAGGCTGTGAGGAGCTGGGGATCAAAAATGCCGTTATCGGTCACGGTCAATTCAATCAAGTTGTCTGGCTGAATGCGACACCACACGTCAATGCGCCCGCCTAGGAGGCAGCGATCGCAGGCGGCTCGCAATATTTCATGGACAATGCCCTCCAGCTTGAGGATATCTCCCTTGAGCTGGGTTTGTTTCACATCTGTGCCATGGAACTGGCACCAGAGCTGCTGTTGGGAAACCTGGCCATCAATGCGTTCTTTCACCTGTTTGAGGAAACGGGTGAGGGGGATGGTTTGTAAGCGCGTTTGGAGGCTCTCCCGTTCTTTTTGGAATACGTCTGCCATCATGTCCAGCAGGTATTCCATATGCTGACAAGCCGGATCAGCAGCATGGTTTTCCTGGATACGTTTGAGGTCTCGCTTGAGGGTGCCTGCGAAGCGATCGCTGCAATATTGCTTATACCAATTGAGCTGCTGGAGCTGGAGCTGGCGATCATCCTGTTGGACAAGCTGTCGCACGGTACGGCGGGAGCCACTCAGCTGGACCACGAGGGTAGTCGCAAAATCGAGGGTCTCGGGGCTCCAATGGCGGCGCTTTTCGATACCAGCTAAGACAACCCCTTGGGGCACTTCGCCAGGGTGGGTGCGGAGGGGAAAGAGGATGACTTGGTCCAAGCGAGGGAGCTTGAGCCAGTCCTGGGTCTCGGGGCTGAGAGATTCGGGATGGGTGACGATGAGGTTGTCGGCTTGGAGTAGTGCCTGCATCAGTGGATCGGTCAAGGAGTCTACGGTGAGTCCCTGGGCTAGGCTCCAGTTGCTGTCTTGGTTACTGCTGGCCATGAGGGTGCCCAGACCATCCTTGGGAGACCAGCTGAATAGGGCCACGAGGGGAACATTTAAGAGTCGACCGATGGATTGACAGGCAACCCAGTCGAGGCGATCGGGATGACGCTCCTGGTGCATGGCTGTGAGGCCCCATTGGAGAGACTGATGAAGGGTCTCCAGTTGCTGAACTTGCTTTCCCACGGCCCGCTGATGCATGACTAGATTGAGCTGCTGGGCCACCCGGTGGAGTAAATCACGATCGCCATTGGTCCAGCTATTGGCCCGTTCGCAGCTCGCAATCAGTAGGCCTTCTTGGGGAAATCCCGCTGCCGTTGGGCAGAGCATAAACGAACGCACACCAGCATCTTCCAAGGCTGTTTTCCAACCCATCAAGCGCAGGTCATGTTGCCAATCTTCTAGACCAAGTCCAGTGGGATTTTCGTTGAGCAGTTGCCAATCAAGCTGGCTGAGGGCGGGTAGGGGAATGCTGATGCCCTTGCGTTTTCCCTGCTGATATTGCAGGAGTAGGGGGAAATTGCCACCACCTTCGTCATATTCCACCAGTATGAGCCGGTCAATATCCAATCGCTCGAAGAGTTGATGGGCTGCGTGACGCAGGCTGTCTTGCCAACTTTGTTCACTGCGTACGGCTTGGCCCAGGCTGTTTACCAGGCTTTGATCGGCCTTGCCCTGGGCGATCGCGGCTTCCACGTTTTCGGTTGGGGCTAGGAGCGTCGCCAATTGGGCAATGCCTTGGAGATATCGCTTTTCCTCTTCGGTCCAAAGTCGAGGAGCCAGTCCCTCGGCGGCAAAGAAGCCGAGTAAGCCATCGTTGCCCCAAAGAGGAGTGGCGAGGATGGAGTGCAGTTTAAGGCGCTCCTGTAGGTAACTGGAGATGTCAGCCTGGAGCGAACTACTGGTGTCACTGATGGAGAGAATGCGATCGCCATTCAAGCTCTGGTAAAGGCTAGGACAGTCTTCCACCGTAATCGGTTCAGCCTGGTCATTGGCCTCATTTACATGGGCATGTCTGATAAAGCGCTGGTTAAAGCAGCGATCGCTGGGGGAGAACCAGTACAGGCTTGTGCGACTAGAGCCAATAAATTGATGGGTCTCGTCAACTAAACGCTTGAGGCGAATGTCTAGGCTGGGTAAGCTGCGCAGCTCATCCAAGAGACGCAGTAGGGGCTCGGCGGGGCGCTTCTTGCGTTCGGCCTGCTGGTAATCCGCTCGTTGGTTTAAGGCTGTGGCCATTTGCCCCAGCACCATGGAGAGGATCGCGATTTCCTCCGGGCTGGGGGACATGCCCCAGGTTTGGTGACCTAGGAGGACGACACCATAGCAGCGATCATAGCAATATATCGGAAAGGCCAGGGTGCCTTGGAGGCCAATGGTTCGAGCGATGGTTTGCCATTTTCCTGCGGTGCGTTCTTCGCCCAGATTGGCTAGACTTAAGGGGCGGCGCTGGACAAAGACCTGCTCCAAGATATTGCCTGGTTCCAGGGCAACCCGCTCCCGATGCATGAGCCGCTTCTTGGCAGGGGTGAAGGCTTCGTAGCCAATGAGGCAGTCACTGTCTTCGTCATACAGACCAAACCAGGCAAAGCTATAGCCCATCTCCCGCTTGAGGTAAGGGCTGACGGCCTCGATTAAAGCATCTGCCTTGGGCGTTTCCCTCAAAACCTTGAGGAGTTGGCTGAGACGAGCCAGGGTTCGATTTTGCGAAGTGGGGATGGATTGAACCATGGTTGGAGCACCGGCTCTTGGAAGGCTGACCCAGGGAGACGCCAAAACGCCTCAGCGGCGAAATGGACGATGATAATCTTGCCCACATTGCACGATTCCAGCATCTTATAAGGATGAGTTCGGCATCAGACCCATTGTCGCAGTGGAGGCTGGGGCTAGATTATTGGCAGAGTCTAAAGTTATAGAACGTTGGACCTAAGGCTAGGGTTCCCAAATAATGCCGTAAAAGTGGAATTTCTGACAGGCTTGAAGCCGTTGTTGTGACTAGGCTAGCAGAGCTCTGGGATGGTTTTGCGATCGCGGCTCACCTTTCTGGAGGATGGGAGCATTCCGTAGAACTGGGTCCAAGGTTGGGGATGCGTTGCGATCGCAACTATATATAGTGACGTTATTGGACGTTGCGAATCTTGAGAGCGAGGAAAGACCTGTGGCAGTTGATATCTACAAGGGCTTAGTCCGTCCCCTACTGTTTTCAGGGCTTAAAACGGACCCGGAATGGTTGCACAAAACGACGCTGAAATGGCTTGCTGCTTTAAACGAGCGTCGGGATGTGGCTGCCATGGCCCTGCTCCGTCGAAAAATCCAGAATCGCTGTAGCTACGTTGACCCTCGCCTCAACCAAGCTTGCTTTGGGCTCAAGTTTCCCAACCCCGTGGGCTTAGCAGCCGGATTTGACAAGGATGGTGCCGCAGCCGGTCTCTGGTCGGACTTTGGCTTTGGCTTTGCCGAAATGGGAACGGTGACTTGGCATGCCCAGGCGGGCAATCCCCAGCCCCGACTGTTTCGTTTAATTGAGGACGAGGCCGTACTCAACCGCATGGGATTTAATAACCTGGGGGCCCAGGCTTTGGCAGATCGATTGGGCAGGGTTAACACCTCTGATCGCCAGCTTGAAATGTCATCGGAACATTCATCGCCAGGCTCAACTCCCGTTGCCCCATTGGGGATCAATTTAGGGAAGTCGAAGATCACCCCGCTGGATCAGGCCGTGGATGACTATTGCTCCAGCTTTAAGGTGCTCAAGGAGCTGGGAGATTACTTTGTTGTTAATGTTTCTTCGCCCAACACGCCGGGGCTGCGACAGCTACAAGCTGCGGAGCAGCTCACCCCGATCTTGGCTAGCCTGCAAGCGCTCAACGATCAACACCGACCCCTGCTGCTTAAGATTGCACCGGATTTGAGCGATGCGGATATTGCGGCCATTGTGGAGGTGGCACTGGAGCAAAAGCTTGCGGGCATTATTGCCACCAATACCACCATTGACCGCCGTCATCTCAAAACCCAGCGTTTGGCGGCCACGGGCAATCTTGTGGTGGATGAGGCGGGAGGGCTCAGTGGCGCTCCGTTACGCCAGCGTTCCACGGAGGTGATTCGATTTATTCATCGCGAAACCCAAGGGAAACTCCCCATTGTGGGGGTGGGCGGTGTGGCGAGCGCTACGGATGCTTGGGAAAAAATTACGGCGGGGGCTAGCTTGGTGCAGCTCTATAGCGGCTGGGTGTACCAAGGGCCAGAGATGATGCGCCACCTATTAAAGGGGCTCGCTGAGCAGCTAGATCAAGCTGGATTTGGCAGCATCAATGATGCTGTTGGTACGGCTAATGGCAGTCACTAATTCTCAAAAAAGTTGAAATTTATCGAGGGCGATCGCCGAGCGGTCACGAGGGTCGATCACCCTTGGATCTGCGCCATTCAAGCGTTCATCTTAGGGGGGCTAGCGCCTTGTCATTGCCCCCCATGGATTTAAATTCCTCTCGCAGTGGTCATTCTGCGTCAGATTATGTACCATGCTCAAGCATCAAACCACACCTTTCGGGGATCCCGGTTTGAAACTCAGGGCGAAGGTGTCTGAAAAGGGCATCTGAGCGTTGTTCCACGTCATTACGATGAGGAACATAGTGAAGTCATTGAGCTTCGCGATCGTCATCAATTGCAGTTCCGCAATGGGTGAGGTGCGAGGGTCTTTCTTCTCGAAGTCAGCATGTCAAACGCGAATGGGTAGATAACCGTGTTTAAGGGGCTGTTCTCTGGAAATAAGCAGGGCATTGGTGTCGAACTGACACCAGAGCGGATCAATGTCGCTGAGCTTAAAAAGCAGGGTCAAAGCTACAAGCTCGTTAATTTTGTCTCGGAAGAAATGCCGGAAGACATTATGCAGGATGGGCAAATCGCCAATCCACCTGAGCTAGCTGACCTGCTGCGAAGCGTGATGGAGTCAAACAAGATCAAGGGTAAGCGTGTCGCCACGGCCATCTCGGGTCGAGACGTAATCGCTCGCTTGATTTCCGTACCTGCGGAGTTAGACGAGCAGGAATTGCGGGATATGGTCTTGAACCAGGAGGCGGGGCTGTATTTGCCCTTCCCCAGGGAGGAAGCCGATGTCGACTACCAGAAGCTGGGCTTCTTTGTAGATGAGGATGGAATTGAAAAGGTTCAGGTCTTATTGGTCGCAACCCGACAAGATATTACCGATACCTATATCAGTACTTTCCAGGAAGCTGGTCTAGAACTGGATGTTTTAGAAATTAGTAGCTTCGCGCTCATTCGCACGATCCGCCAACAGCTCCAGCAATTTAGCTCCCAGGAAGCGGTTGCCATTGCTGATATTGAGTTTGATAGCACTGAGATTTCCATCGTTGTAGATGGTGTGCCTCAGTTCTCCCGCACGGTCCCCATTGGCACTTATCAGGTTTGGCAGTCTCTTTGTCGGGCGATGAACATGCCCCCTTCGCGAGATACGGCTTCGCTACAGGGCATGACTGTGCCTGTAACCCCTGTGGACAGCATGGGCTCTAAGACGGCTCCAGGGAATCCGGGTTCCGCTGCAATGCTGCGGGTGCTGGGTGACTTGGCTGATGAGCTGCGTCGGTCCATCGACTTCTATCTCAACCAAGATGAGAATCTTGAGGTTGCTCAGTTGTTGATTGCCGGGCCGGGGGCTTGTTTGGGGCAGTTGGATGAATTTTTCAGCCAGCGTCTCAGCTTGCCCGCGAGCCAAATCGACCCCCTTTCCAATTCCTCGATTGAAGTGGGCGATGAAATTGAAGAAACCCAGCGCGCCAGTCTAGGTGTGGTGTTGGGCTTAGGTCTGCGGGAGGCATAAGGCATGTATAACTTAGACGTTAATTTCCTTAATGACCGGGGCGTTCAAAACCAAGAGGTGAGTCGCTCTGCCCGGTCTTCGGGGAGCGGTGGGCCAGTAAACTGGACTCCGGCGATCGTTGGCTTACTGGTGGGTCTTCTATTTCCACTGTTGGCGGCGGGAGGATGGTTCCTGGCGAATCAAGAATCTCGCAAAATCGCGAGTAAGGAAGCAGAGGTGGAGGCCGATCTGGCTAGGCTGCAACAGCAAGTTGCTGAGCTAGAGGCCATTCGTGCTGAAGCGGCGGCTATTGAAGGCGATAGCTTGGCGCTGGTGAAGGTTTTTGACCGCCTCCAGCCTTGGTCTGCCATCCTGCAAGACGTGAGCAATCGCGTTCCGAAGACGGTTCGCTTGGCCTCTGTGGTTCAGGATGATGAGACCGGTACCCTGACTCTGTCAGGTAACGCCGAGTCCTATGAAGATGTGAATGACTTCATGCTGAAGCTGTCTGCTTCTCCCTTCTTCGAAGATGAATCAGTGGTTTTGGGTGAAGCCACCCTGGAGGAAGATTCGACCCAGGTGGAAGTGACCAGTGAGGGAGATAACGCTCCTGAGGTGGAGATTGAAGCCACGGATGTCGTGGGATACAGCATCGAAGCGCCTTTGGATGAATGGTCCTATGCGGACGATGAGATGGTTTCCTTGTTGAGCCAGCTAGGGTCTGAGGGAATGTTGGCTCGGATTCAGGCCCTGGGGGCCGAAGGTCTCCTCGACAAGTTAGGGCGTCAAGAATCCTCAAGTAACCTAGAACAGACTGCGCCTGAACAGGAGGCTGCCCAATCATGACGTTCACAGAAGAATTTGTGCCCGTCCAGGACGGGGGCTTTGATTCTCCACGCTATCCCACTGCTTTTGGCGTGACATTTTCCCCTCAGCTCATCGGCATCTTGCTGGGTGTGGTGGGTTTGGCAGGTGGCTTGTACTTGCTACTCAGTCATGTGATTCCAGCCTGGCAGGGGAATCGCGATCGCAAGGCTGAGGTCGAGCGCAAAGAAATGCAATTGGCTGAGCAAAAGGCCAGCCTTGAAAATCGTGATGCTGTCCTTGCAGAGAAGGACTCTGCCCTGGCTGAGTTTGATCAGGTGATGAGCCTTTTCGCCAGCGAGCCCGCGCTAGATACGTTGCTGTATGACATCAGCAACAGCCTGCCTAGCCCCAAGGAATTGTTGACGAGCTTTGCCCCCGATGGCGACATCGAAATCGTTGAGGATGGTTCCCTGGGCGAAGAGGTCAATGGCATGTTGCAGCGTCAATCCTATGACGTGTCAACAGAAGGTAGTTATCAGCAAACCGAAGATTTCATCAAGCGATTGGAGCGTTTAACCCCGCTGCTCCGCATTACTGATGTGAGTACGGAATCTGAGGAGCTGGTACAGCAGGTGAATGTGGGGCCTTTTGGCACTGTTGAGGTGACGCCTAAGGAACCCCAACTGACGACGACCTTGACCTTGGAAGCGTTGGTTCAGCGCTCCCGTGAAGAGATTGAGGCTGAACGCGCCGCATCGTCGGCTTCTGCGGCGGGTGACCCAGCAGCTCAGTAACGCTTTCGGGGCCATGTCTTGGCCTCGGTTGATTTTAAAGATTGCCGGCTCTCGGCCCCCTGAGAGTCTTGAGGCAATGACCTTCTTCTAACTGTTTTATCGCTGGCATAGTGTTGAGGATAGACATAATGAAACCCCTTCTTGGTTTTGGTAGCATTGCTGCTGCAAGTTCAATTGTTGTAATGGCCGCTCAGCCTGGTTTGGCTGCACCCACTGAAATTACGGGTGTAGACGTTAAGCAAACCAGTGGTGGCATTACTTTGGAGCTCAAGACTCGCTTCGGCGATCGCCCCCAGGTTTTTTCTGCGCCCCGTGGCAAGAGCTGGGTTGCTGATGTGATTAATAGTCAACTCAGCCTGCCCAACGGTGCTTCCTTCCGTCAGGCCAATCCCGCCCCTGGTATCTCTTCGGTGCAGGTGCTGCCCCTGGATTCCAATAGCGTTCGCGTGATTGTGACCGGCACCGATACCTTGCCCGCAGGCCAGGTGGCCCAGCGCAGCGGCCAAGTATTGTCTTTTAATGTCACAACTGATTCTGGTGTGGCGGCTCAGCCCGATGCTGTGACGCAGCAACCGGCGATCGCTCAACAGCAGCAGCCTACGGTTCAGCCTGCTGATCCGGTGGATGTGCTCATTCCTAACCCCAAAGTCAGTATTGACGGTCAGCCTGCCCAGCGCCTGGACCCTGCACCGCCATTCTTGCCTCGCGCCGTTGCTCCTCCGGTGGGTGACATTGCGACTTCTGAGATTCTGTTCCAGTCTGCCTCTGTGGACTTGGGCACAGCGGTGCGTATCCCTCGTTTGGTGCTACGTGAAGCACCTGCCCGTGAAGTTCTCTCTTTGCTCTCCCGTGCCGCTGGCTTGAACCTGGCTTTCAACCCCAATGCAGATGGTTTAGCTTCTTCTGGCAGTAGCTCTGATGCTGGAGGCGATGAAGGTCCAAAGATTTCCTTGGACGTAGAGAATGAGCCTGTTCAGGATGTGTTCAACGCAGTCCTGCGCCTGAGCGGGTTGGAAGGTAATCGAGTTAATAACACCATCTTTGTTAGCCCTCAGCTACCCAATTCCCTCAAGGATATTGTTGTCCGCACCTATCGCCTCAACCAGATTACGGCAGGTGAAGCCGCAGCTTTCCTAGCAAGCATGGGGGCTGAACGTGTGGTTTCCGCAACCGTACGTGAGGTTGAATTCGAAGAAGTGGAGGTGGGTGACACCGAGAATGCTCCAGTATTGAACAATACGACGACGACTGAGTCGACAACGCTTGAGTCTGATCGAATTGAGCTAGAGGACTCTGTCCCCATCCTTCGCGGTATGCAAGTCTTGTCTGACCCTCGTACGAACGCAATTACCGTTGTTGGTCCTCGTAATTTGGTTGCCATTGCGTCCACTAGGATCACCGAACTTGACCTACGTAAGCGTCAAGTTTCTGTGAATGTTCGCGTTCTCGACGTGAACCTAAACAACGAAAACGATACGATTGCAAGCTTTAGCTTTGGGGTTGATAACAATAGCTTTGGCTTTACCGGAGGCAATGCTCTAATCAACTTCAACAATCCCAATCCGGTGGTGGATGATTTCATTGCCACTTTGCAGGCCAGCGTGGCCAGCGGTAATGTCAAAGTGTTGACGGACCCTACTCTCGTCATTCAAGAGGGACAGACTGCTTCTGTTCAGTTGACTGAAGAAGTCATTACGAATGTCAATATTGATCGTGAGACCAGTTCGGGGGGGCAGAACACCACGGTTACTTTTGAAAAAGAGGATGCTGGTCTCAACCTAGCGATTCAGGTTGATCGTATTGATGACAATGGTTTTATCAGCATGTCGGTATCGCCAAATTTGAAGGCAATTGCTCAAGAAGTTGAGCTGATTGACACCTCCACAGGCCTATCCAACACTGTAACCCTGCTATCCGAGCGAAGTCTGTCTTCAGGGCTTGTGAGGCTACGAGATGGTCAAGGCTTGATTCTCTCCGGCATCATTCAAGATGAGGATCGCACGACGGTTACGAAAACGCCGATTTTGGGTGATTTACCTATTCTCGGAGCCCTGTTCCGTAATACTGAGCGCATCAACCAGCGCAACGAGGTGATTGTTCTGGTCACGCCTCACATTTTGGATGATTCGGATCGCTCGACCTTTGGCTACTCTTATGTGCCGAGCTCTGAAGCGCGTCGTTCCTTGGAATCGAATGCGCCTAACCTGCGCTAGGCCACCCTGCATCAGCGACGAGCATTGTTAAGTTAGAAGAGAGGCCCCTGGCATGTGCTGGGGGCTTTTTCTATGGAACGTTTTTGCAGTTTTATGGCGATGGCTGTGTAGATGTTCAGGTAGCTGAACATGACAAAAGTAAGCCTGGGGGCGATTGTTCTGGGCCTGGATTGGCTTGCTCTTGGCCCTGATCCTGGGCTTCTGGCATAGATTGTCGTGCTCTCATACCTTTGATTTTGTCAATGCAACTAGTGTGATTTAGGCACATGATCTATGGAACATGTCTCAAAAATCAGTATTTTTACTCATTTTTGAGACATAACCTTAAAGAAATCTGTTGGATCTGCATAACTTAAGCTTGAGATCGATCCAGATGGCCTATTTTGCCCTTAGAATGTTTCATTGAAATCGCTGGCTCGTCAGGGTTTCAGCTTTTGAAGAACAGATTTTGTTTTTGAAGAACTTCTGCTAGAGTGCCTTTAACCGAATTTTGGGATGTGTATCATTTCCTAAAATTTGACCAACGCATCCTTTAGCTTGTACTGTTCGCCGAGGTCTTCTAGTCCAGACCAAAGCATTGATAAAACCTCGTAGCAATCATTTCCTAAGGAGACCTTAATGAACAAGGGTGAACTCATTGATCAGGTCGCTGATAAAGCGGGCGTAACCAAGAAGCAAGCTGATGCAGTGATCACTGCTGCACT
>CALIGI010000019.1 GCA_938021205.1 uncultured Pseudanabaenaceae cyanobacterium | reverse complement strand
CCATGCCAGAGGTGGTGCATGATGCGGGGCAGCTTGCGCCCGGCTTCACCCTTGGCAATGAATTCGCGCAGCTCTGGATGGGCATCCTCTTCGCCCCGCCAGACGCGGGGGCTGCCTGCTTCCCCGGCATAGGCGTTGGGGCGATCTAGGTAGTCCTTAGAAATGAAGTATTTGAAGGCGGGGATTGGATTGAGGAACACCCGCTCGGCGATATACAACAGGTCCCGCCAGTAGAAGTCCATGGGCACGGCATAGGCCTTGTAGATGCCGATGATTTGCTTGAGGTTTTCGGGGCTGTCGGGCAGCATTGAGCCACCAGCTTCTAGGCGGTGGATGATGTCAGCAAATTCGTGGGTGGAGGGAGGCAGGGTCGGGGAGAGGGTTGGAGTTGGCATGGCAAGTTTTAAATAATTGAATTGTTAGGGATTGGAAGAGTTCGACAGCCAAACAGCCGACCTATTTCCCTAGCCCTTACTCCTAAAGGAGCAAGGGGACCGAGCGCTAAACCAAGGCTTTGAGTCTTGATTCCTTCCCCTCTCTTTTAGGAGAGGGGCCAGGGGAGAGGTGGGTTTGCCTCTTTTCGAAATCAGCTAAAAATCGAAGTCTCATCGATGGACAACGCGTTAGCGCTATTCATTTAGCGCGAGGTCCAAAGTTGCTTGTCTCGCAAACGAGATATTTTCTTTGGATGTCTCTTCTTGCCAAGCCAACTGCACTTGTTCTACCTCGGGCAGGGCAGCCACCATAGAGGCCGAGGTGACTTCGCTCCACTTCACCAATAGGCCCGGACGCAGACCCAGTACAACCACCAGCGCTGCCAGCACAAAGGCGGGCAGATGCTCTTCTAAGCTCACCTTGCCGTAGTAGGCCTTTTCGCTGTCGAGGCGGCCAAAGCAGGTGCGGTTGATCAAGATGACGAAGTAGACCGCTGTTAAGCCGGTGCCAATTACGGAGACGATCGTGGCGACGGGGAAGACGATGTAGCTGCCTTGGAAGACCAAGAATTCGGTGATAAAGCCCACCAAGCCAGGAATTCCAGCACTGGCCATGCCGCTGAGTACCAGCAATGCACTGACCAGGGGCAGGCCTCTGGTGGGGTTCATCAGGCCGTTGAGCTGGTCCAGTTGACGGGTGCCCACCTTTTCTTCGACGAGGCCAACTAGGTGGAAGAGGATTGCCAGAATCAAACCGTGGGAGACCATCTGGGAGATGGCACCGACCATGCTCAGCTGGGTGAAGGCTGCGCCGCCCAACATGACGTAGCCCATGTGGCCAACGGAGCTGTAGGCCACCATGCGTTTGATGTCCTTTTGGGCGATCGCGGTAACAGATCCATACAGCACCGAAACCACCGCCCAAATCGCCAGGTAAGGCGACAACAACGCCCAAGCATCAGGAAACAAGCCCATGCCAAAGCGGAAAATACCGTAGGTGCCCAGCTTCGCCAAGACGCCGCCCAGCAAAATCGCCACGGGAGGCGAAGCAGCAACATAGGTGTCGGGCAGCCAGGTGTGGAAGGGGACTAGGGGAATCTTGATGCCAAAGCCCACGAGCAAAAGACTGAGCAGGATGACCTGGCTGGTCACAGAGAGTTGATTCTGCAACACCTGCTGATAGGAGAAGTCAAAGCTTCCGCCGAGCCAAACCGCGCCGAGAAAAGCGGCCAGGATGAGCGCTCCGGCGATCGCCGTGTACAGCAAAAACTTCGTTGCCGCATAGGCCCGATTTGCCCCACCCCAAATGGACACCAGTAAATAGAGTGGCACCAGCTCCAGCTCAAATAGCAGGAAGAACAGCAGCAGGTTCTGGGACAAAAAGGCTCCCGCCACGCCACCACTGACAATCAGAATCAGGGGGTAATACAACCGGTGGCGTTCGGTGGTGGCTCGGGTGCTATAGATGGCAATCCCAGTCAGCAGACTATTGAGGAAGACCATCATCAGGGACAGGCCATCCAATGCCAGGTCGTAGTTGAGGCCCAGGACCGGTAGCCAGGAGATAAACTCCTGCATTTGCAATCCGCCACTGGCGATATCAAATTGGCTAAACAGCCAAAGCGTCCATAGCATCGCTGCGCCGGAAAAGACCAGGGCGATATTGCGGGCTTGGTTGCCCGTTTGGGCAAAGAGGGCGATAGGAATGGCCCCCAGGATGGGCAGCCAGATTAAGGTGCTGAGCATGGTGTTTGGGATGGCGATGAAGCAGAGGCTGTTGTGAAAAGCAGCGAGGGCAAAGTAGGGTAGCGGCGATCGCTGAGGAGCTCGGGCTCGGCAAAGCCTAAGCTGGCCCTCACCCCTGGCCCCTCTCCTTAGGGAGAGGGGAAAACAATACACCGAACAAACTTGTTCTTGCTCGGTCCCCCTTCTCCTTTAGGAGAAGGGGTTAGGGGATGAGGTCGGCTGTTTGGCTGTCGAAATTAAATGAGCTTAAGTAAAACCTTCAAAGCAAGAGATTACTCAGGGAACCCCAGCCAACATAGAGACCAATCAGCGCCACAAAAAAGGCAATGGTCAAGGCGTAGGTTTGGGTCTTGCCGCTGTTGCCGTACTTGAGCGCTTCGCCGCTAAAAATCGAGGAGATGCCGACTAAGTTGACCAAGCCATCCACCACGTTGCGGTCCAGCCAATCCGTGAGCTGAGAGAGCGAGGCTACCGCTGCGATCGCGGTCTTCTCGTAAACCTTTGGCGTATAGAAGTCATAGGCCAACAGTCGATTGACTGACCCAGGCATCCACTTCGTGGGCTCAGCAACGCGGGGGAAAACATAGAGGAAACAACCAATTTCTGCGCCCGCCAGGCTGGAAACCAGCAGTACCCAAGCCAGGGGAGAGGCTTCACTGGCCCAATCCGGCAAAATGCCCAACGCATCCATCACGAAGGGAAAATGCAAAGTCAGGCCCGCCATAATCGCCGTGGGCAACATGACCAACCAAATCGGCTCCGGTGCCCGCGCTGTAAAAGGCGTACGCTCACCGGCAAACATCAGGCCAAACATCCTCACCAGGCCAAAACTCACCACCCCATTGGTGGCAACCACCACTGCCAAGAGCCCCCACTGCTGCTGTTGCCAAAAGCTATTCAACAGCGGTAGCAA